>JAABSE010000088.1 GCA_011390575.1 Sphingobacteriia bacterium | reverse complement strand
GGATTTGCCTGTCAACACTCCCGTCTGGCATCAACCCTGGGTATATGTATTAATTGTCATTGCATTTATTGCAGGCACATTCTCTGCGGGGATATATTCTGTAGTCAGCATTCCTGCCTCGCGTTCATCGGAAGTACTCAAAGGTACATCCGTTCCCATCAGAGGAAAAGCCATTACCCGCAAACTGCTGGTTACATTTCAGTTTATAATCGCCATAGGACTGATTTCGGCTACAACAGTCATTTTCAGTCAATACAGGCTCATTTCATCCACACCCCTGGGTTTCAGCATGGACAATATGCTGGTGGTACATTCTCCCCTGGTAAGAGATTCTCTCTCTCTTGCGAAACTGGGCACCCTGAAAAAGGAACTGACGATGATTCCCGGTTTTGAAGGCGCTACTTTTTCGTCTGTCATTCCCGGCAAACCCAACATGTACAACCGGGGAGGTGTTTATCTCTACGGCAGTGAGCCCACATCAGGAAAGAACTACAGAGTTACTGAGGCTGACGCCAGCTTTTTTGATGTCTATGACATCCGGATTCTTGCCGGAGAGCCACTGAGGGGACACGATGAAGCGGACCGGCTGAAAGTACTGCTCAATGCCAGGGGAGCCCTGTGGACAGGCTTCAACACGCCACAGGAAGCCATTGGGAAAAAACTGGTGCTGGAAAATGAAGTATATACCATTGCAGGAGTAGTAGACAATTTCCATCAATTATCGCCCAAAGAACCTATTGAACCACAAATATTCCGGCTACCCCGTCGCTACAAAGGATATCTTACCATCAATTTTGAAAATATTCCACCAGGGAAAGCCAGGGAAGAAGCCAAAATGCTTTACACCTCTTTCTTTCCTGGCAACCCTTTTGAATATTTCTTTCTGGATGACTTTTACAACAGTCAAAACCTGGGAGAAAAAAGATTTGGCGTAGTATTTATCTTGTTTTCCGGCCTTGTGATCATAATTACAATCCTGGGACTGCTGGGATTATCAGCTTACACAGCACAACAAAAGAAAAAAGAAATCGGCATCAGAAAAGTATTGGGGGCAAGTGCCCTGAGTATTTTCAATATCATGTTTCGCAGTTATCTCTTTCTTTGGGCATTTGCAGCACTCATCGCTTTGCCTCTGACCTGGTACCTGATTGAGAAATGGCTGGACTCTTTTGCATTGCGCATCGAACCACATACAGCGTTCTTTGCCATTCCGGTAATTATTGTTCTGCTGGTGGCCTTGCTGACGGTTTGGGTTCAGTCCGGAAGAATTATCAAAATGAATCCTGTGGAAAGTATTCAGGCTGAGTAACTAAAGGAGATGAAAATAGTCAGGGCATGACTTTGAGTCATACCCCGACATGCTCTGTTTTCATCATCAAAACCTACCGCTGCATACTCAGTTTTTCCAGGTTTTGAGCGGTACGTACCAGGTTGATAAACTCAGCCCTGTAACCTTCATGGTCCTGACCTCTGGCATCAATGGCCAGTTTGAGCACATTGTCGAAAGATGCATCTCCCTTGTAGGGTGAATCCATAAGCAACAAACCAAATTCGGCAACAGATGCAGCAAATCTAAAATCTCCCGAGGTATTCGATAAAGGCACAATGCGTCCCTGAACAGCCTGCTCAAACTTAATACTCCTGTCCCCTACCCCTTCCTTGTACCTTGCTTTGACAGTGAGCAACTCGGCATTATTATCAGCTCTGACAGCAGGTATGTTCTCCTGGTATCTGAGCGGGTCAACGCTACCGGGATAAGCAGCATCCGATCCGGCAGGAATAATTTCATACAGTGCTGTTACGCTGTGTCCGGCACCCAGCTCTCCGGCATCTTTGGCGTCGTCATTGAAGTCTTCGGGGTTGAGCCTGCGGTTTTCATAGCCAATAAGACGATATGCCTTTACCCTGGCCGGGTTAAATTCCAATTGTAATTTTACATCGTTGGCAAGGGTAAACACTGTACCTGCATATTCCTTTACCAGCACTTTACGGGCTTCCTGGATGTTGTCGATATAAGCATAGTTTCCGTTCCCCTTGTTGGCAATGATCTCCAGGCGGTCGTCCTTGTAGTTGCCCATCCCAAACCCCAATACCGTGATATGAACTCCTTTTTTGCGCTTCTCTTCCACCAATCGCTCCATGGCATCATTGCTGGATTCGCCCACATTGAAATCCCCATCCGTACACATAATGATTCGATTGTTTCCTCCCTCAATAAAATTACTTTCTGCTATATTATAAGCCATCCTCAGGCCCTGACCTCCGGCTGTGCCTCCTCCGGCCTGCAGTCCTGATATGGCAGACATAATCCTGCCCTTTTTGCCGGCTGCTGTTGATTCCAGCACCACTTCGGTTCTTCCGGAATACACCACAACAGATACCTTGTCATCTGATCTTAATTCTTCCAGCAACATACTCATGGCTGTTTTCACCAGGGGCAAACGGTTGTCCTGACGCATGGAACCTGAAACATCAATGAGAAAAACCAGGTTGGACGCAGGTTGTTCTGCTACATCCAGTTCCCTGCCTTTCAACCCTACATGCAGCAATTGAGCCTGAGGATTCCAGGGACAAACCGCAAGTTCGGTATGAATGACAAAAGGTTGCTTGCCACGGGGTTCCGGATAATTGTATGAGAAATAATTCAGCATCTCCTCCACACGCACGGCGCTTGCGGGTGGTAGCTGCCCCTGGTTGATAAAGCGCCGGATATTGGCATACGCAGCGTTATCCACATCAATAGAAAAAGTGGACAAGGGATCTTTTACTACTTCTTTGAAACCGGTCTCTGTTACTGATGCATAGGATTCGTCATCCATACTGTTGTAATCAGCATCCTGCGACACGTAAACCATTGGGGCTGATTCGTAATCTGTAGCACGATTTTGACGAGACTTTCCCCATCTTCTTGAAGTACCATAACCCACAACAACTTCCTGAAGCACTGCTATTTCAGAAGTCATTGCTACATCGATCCGATTTTCTTTACCCAGTCGTATTTCAACTGTTTCCATTCCAATAAAGGAAAAGACAAGAACAGGATTGCGGCCACTGATGGCAATAGAATAAAATCCGTTAAGATCTGTTACTGCCCCTGAATTGGTTCCTTTCAGAGTGACGACCACTCCGGGAATGGGCTGGCCATCTGCCGCATCGGTCACTGTTCCGCTGATGGTTCTGTTTTGTCCCAGCACAGCGGTGGTTGACAATAAAATGGCAATCAAAAAATTAAAGATTTGCTTTTTCATGATGGTATTTTTTAAGGTTAATAAATGATTTGAGATGTATCCGTGTTGATTGTTTGAAGTAAGGATGCAGGGCAGCAAATAATTCCATAAAAAAAGTAAAATAATTTACGTAAGCACTGATTTTCAAACCATTATACTAATTTTGTTTGAAAAATAATTGCCAAAAACGTTTATCAATCCACATTTGACTACCGAAAAAGTTGAACTGTTCTTTCAAAAAACCTCCCATGCTTCCCGGAAAAATATAGTAACTTTCACCCCTCATTCGAGACTACAGCAATGATGCTCTGCCAGGACAATCTTCTGCCTTTAGTCCGAATCGGAAATTAAGCAAAAGATTATCCGGAAACCAGCAAATAGTATCCATCAAAAGCAATCAGGATTTGTTCAGGTTATTCAGCAAGGACATAAAACACTATAGCGATCAGGAATTACTGGAGGCATACCGTGAAAAAGGAGATCCCCATTTTTGGGCTGAACTCTACACGCGGTATTCACACCTGGTATATGGCGTTTGCATGAAATACTTCAAAAACCCTGACGATGCATCCGATGCAGTGATGAATATTTATGAGAAGCTGAGCCAGGATATCCATCGCCACCAGATTATGAAATTCTCTACCTGGCTGTATGTTATTACCCGCAATCATTGCCTGATGGAACTTCGCAGCCGCAAAAGCCAGGACCGCCGCCATGAGATGTGGCAAAACGAACAGGAGATCTTTATGGAATCGCAGGAGTTTTTGCATCCTGTGGATGAAGAGGATGAACTGCATACGCAACAACTAAAACTATGCATAGAACAACTCAGAGCCGAACAAAAAAGCTGCATTGAGTTGTTTTATTATCAGAATAAATGCTACCTTGAAATTGCGCAACATCTGAAAATTGAAGAGAAAAAAGTGAAAAGTCATTTACAAAATGGCAAAAGAAATTTAAAAATCTGCATGGAACGCCCGTATGAAGCATAAGAAACCCTATATCATCCCCACTTTGAAGGAAATATACGACTATATTTTCCGCCGAAAAGGCAATGGCAGCCGCCATGAGCTGGAGCGGAAGATGCAGCAGGATCCTTTTGTGGAAGAAGCCATGGAAGGTTTCAGGGAGGTGGATGAAAGCAGGGCAAAGGAAGATATTGCAAAGTTGAATGAGCGGATTCATAGCTCTTCACGCAGAACTCCTGTTTATTGGTACGCTGGCATTGCCGCTACGGTAGCATTGCTGATCATTGCCAGTGTGGGTTTGTTCATGCTGGAACAAAGTCAGAAATCCCTGCGCGAATCTCAGCTAACGATCAGCGAGCCTTCTGAACCACAGGAAGAAAATATTACTCCAGACAAGTCAGTTTCCGCAGCCCCGGAAGAACCTGCCGCAGAAACAACAGAACCTGCCAGGTCAATAACTTCCCTGCAGAAAGAATCCAAAACCATGGCCCCAACGGATTCGGCACCCTCAGCAACAGACTATGAAGATTCAGAAGAGTTTATAGTTGCCGATTATGAAATTCCGGATCTGGCAAGTTTTGAAGAAAATACAGGTTCCCTCATACCTCCCATGCCCATAAATACAGAAATTGCCCTGGCTGAAGAAATGCAACGAACTACCGGTGCTGCAACAATAGTGGCCGAGACTCCCATGATTGTTTTACCTGACCCGGATATTCCTTCACCGGAATCGACCCATCAGATTCTGCGCGGTCAGGTAGTCGACGCCATTGACCATACGCCCCTTCCTGGTGTTGCAATAACCGTCAAGGGCACCAGCCTGGGTACCATCACCAATCCGGATGGTCGTTTTGAACTGGAAGTTCCCCGTGATGAAGAGCTGACAATCCTGGCCTCTTTCATCGGAATGCAAACCCTGGAACTGGATGCTGCAGAACTGGCTCAGGACAATGTACTGGCGCTTGAATACGACATGGTAGGCCTGAGTGAGGTGGTGGTAACAGGTTACGGAACTTCCGTAAGAACCGGACATGAACAGGACCTGCATGTAGATGACAGGATGAACCGGCGGGATTATTCACCCCCCACTCCCCGGGACGGATACCCTGCTTACCGGCAGTATCTTCGCGAAAATGCATTGCTGGATGAATCAGACGAGCGAAACAGGGCAGTGGTAGTTATCCGGTTTACAGTGAATAGTTATGGAACACCGGATAATTTCGAAATCATTCGCAGTCCCGGGGTTCACTATTCGAAAAAAGCAGTAGATTTGATAAAAAACGGCCCGGGCTGGCAACCGGCCCAACTGGGCAGCAACAACCCGGAAGAAACTGTAAGATTCAGGATTGTTTTCAGAAAAAATACAGAATAAATTATTACCATTGACTTCGGTTAACCCTTAACATTACATTATGAAAAAAAACATCCTTTACATACATACTGTTTTAGCATTTCCCTTTCTTTTTATGCTGGTTTTCAATGCCTGCGGTCAGCCGCCGCAGGACGAAAAAGTTCTTACGGAAGATGCTTACGTCAGATGGTGCCCGGGCAATGAAGACCTTCCCATTTTTACTACCGAAAGAGATATCTTTATTTTCGAAGAAACCGTTACAGATATCACTTATGATGTCGAACCCGGCATCAGTACAGGGGATTTACTGATTACCATAGCTCAAAAGTTCTTACATACACCCTATGTAGCTCACACCCTTGAAACGGAAGAAAGCGAACAGCTTGTAATCAATCTGCAGGAAATGGATTGCACCACCTTTGTGGAATACATGCTCGCCATGACCCTGATTATTCAATACGGAGATTCCACTTTCTGGGATTTTTCCCAAACCCTGGCCTGCATCCGTTACCGCGATGGCATCATTGATCAGTATCCTTCCCGTTTGCACTATTTTTCGGAATGGCTTCAAAACAATGCTGACAAAGGAATTCTGGCCATGGTAAGCAATGAAACGGGCTCCGCTCCTTTTGAATCCCATGTTCATTTCATGAGTTCCAACCCCCATCTTTACCGGCAACTGGCAGAACCTTCCTTTGTGGAAGAAATCAAAGAGGCTGAAGAAACAGTATCCGGCTATCGGTTGAATTACATCCCAAAAGATCGCATTGAAAGTCTTGAAAGCAGCATTATGAATGGAGATATCATTGCTTTCACCACCAACATTGACGGACTGGACATTTCGCACACCGGCTTTGCCCTGCACCAAAACGGACGTCTGCACCTGCTGCATGCTTCCATCCGCAGCAACCAGGTGGAGATCAGCCCGGTTCCTCTGAGTGAATACCTGGAACCCATGAGAAGAGTTACAGGCATACTGGTGGGAAGAGTGTTACCACAGAAGCCTGAAAAAGGACAGGACTGATAATTCAACGATGTAATTGAGTTAAAAAAAGATCGCTTGTTATTTCAAGCAAAAGCATTCAAAAACCCAAAACAATTAAAAATGGATTTTACGAAATTATATACCGATGATGATAAGCAGACCCTGAAAACGGCCGAAGACACATTGGACCCAAAAATTGACAGAGTGCAGGAAATCGTTGAATACTCGCGTGAGGCCGGGATAAAAAAGATCGGTATCGCAAACTGTATCGCCTTTAACAAGGAAGCAGAAAACCTTGAAGAAATGCTGAAAAAAGAGGGATTTGAAGTAGCCAAAGTAAACTGCAAATATGGCAAGGTAGCTTTTGACGAGCTGGTTCCCGGTTACAAAGGAATTTCCTGCAATCCCGCAGGACAGGCCCATTTCCTTGATGAAAACAAAACCGAAATAAATATTATGATGGGATTGTGCCTGAGCCACGATATGATTTTCAACAGCAAATCAAAGGCGCCTGTTACCCCGTTGGTTGTGAAAGACAGAAAACTGAAACACCATACCCTTGAAATTCTGAAGCAACCCAAAAAATAAAGAGATACACTTTTTCACAACATCTCTTTCCAAAACGTTTTGCCCCCAAAAGAAGCTTTAAGAACTAAGTAAATAAAGAGATTTTTCTGTATATTTGGTCTGTAAAACGATTAATTATTTTTTCAACACAATCTACAGACCCCCGATAAAATGGAAAAACCAGAAACCATAAACCCGATAAACTCTTCATCTACCCCTGCAAAAGAGGGAAGCATTGGCGGGCTCAGGCTTTTTTTTCTGATGATGCTGCTGATGGGGCAACTGGCAGGCAGTCCTGCTCAAACACCCGACAAGGTTGCTTCAACATACAAAAACCAACTGGTAAGGGTTTTTGAATACCGCGACAGCCTGGAAGGAGTGCATCCCTTTGTTGCCGGACTATATCCAATAGCCATTGCCCGGGACGGACATTTTTACGTATTCGATCTGGATGAAACCCAAAAGCAATACAGACTGGCAGCTTATGAAGAGATAGAAATGAAGGTGCCGAAAGGCGTCAGGGCAGCTTTCCCCCTGGAATTTTATGATAACAAATGTGCCTGCATAGTTACCGGAGAAGTATTCGACTCACCGGAGGGATATGTCACTATTTTTCATGAGTTTGTCCATTGTCAACAATGGCACTCCATAGAGCCTGAATTGAGGCAAAAATTACCCCTGGCACAAAAATCACTGGAGAACAACAACTTTATGTGGGAAATCAATCATCCTTTCCCTTATGAAGACAAATGGTTTGAAGAAACATACAGTAATTTTATAAAGGCTGCCGAAAACAACCATATTGGTGAGGCTAACGCCCTTCGTGCTGAACTCAGGGAAATTCTCAATGAAGATGATTATCAGTATATGGTTTGGCAGGAATGGAAAGAAGGTTATGCATTGTATGTTGAAAACAAATTACGCAACCATCTTGATCTTCCCACAAACAAGGTTGGACGCAAGAAACCCTTCAACCGTACTGTGTTTTATGCCGGAGGCGAAGCATGGATTAATATGATAACAGAAAACGAACCCGCGCTTCAAACCGATCTGGAAAATCTTTTCTTTGCAATGTACCTATAACATATAAGGATACTTTTGTATTCTAACCAGAAATCAGGAGTACACCTAAATTGCCATGCCTTTTTTTATTGTATATTTGCGCCTCAACTAAATACAACAAACACCTGCTCTTGCATGCAAAATATCTCCATGCAGTTTTATATAAATGCTCATAGAAAATCTATAGCAATCCTTTTTGTTTTTCTGTTTTGTATCCTGCTTCCAACGGGTTATACCCAAACATCTCCCTCCATAGAGAAGCTTTATCAACCGGGTATAATTGTTATCGGAGACGATATCAACTATCCTCCTTACAGCTTTGTAGATGACAATGGTCAACCGGCCGGTTTCAATATTGACATTGCCAAAGCGGTTGGCAAAGAGATGGGGCTTGAAGTGGTCATCCGTCAGGACAGATGGGAAGTGATTCGGGCAGAACTGGAAAAGGGAGAAATAGATGCCATATCGGGAATGTTTTACACTGAAGAAAGAGCCCTCACATACGGGTTTTCATCCCGGCACAGTGTAAGCAACGGTGATGTTTTTACCGCCAACAATAACACCATTAACAGCCTGGATGAATTAAAAGGAAAAGAAGTGGTGGTGCAAACTGCCGACGTATATGCCGAATATCTTTTACAACTTGACCTGGATATTCGCCTCATCGAAGCTCCCACCGTAAAAGAAGCCCTCAACATGGTAGATAACGGGGTTTATGATTATGCCGTAGTTCTTAAGCTTCCGGGCCTTTACAGCATCAGAAATAATAATTTTAAAAATGTTAAACCTGCTGGGTTGAATTTTCTTCCCAAAGAATACTGTATGGCGGTAAGAAAAGAAAATGAAGATTTGCTGTATATCCTGAATGCAGGACTACACATCCTGAAGGCAAGCGATCAGTACCAACAGATTCATGACAAGTGGCTGGGTGTTTATGAGGAAAGAAACTTCTCCGATTTTTTACGTGAACACAGGTGGATAATTATTCTTATTGGTTCTGTAATTTTCACCCTTTTGGCACTATCAGTATCACTAAGATACCTGATAAGTAAGAAAACCAAAGAGCTGCAAACCATGAATGAGGAGCTGATTGCTTCCAATGAAGAAATAGTACACAAAAACAAATTACTTGCTTCTTCCCAAACGGAATTGAAAGCCCGGCTTGAGAAAATTAACAAACAGGGCGACATCATACGGTTTAAGCAAAATTTCCTGGCCAATATGAGCCATGAAATACGCACCCCACTTACCGGTGTGATTGGCATGATTGACATTCTGAAACAAACCCAGTTAACCGAAGACCAGAAAGAATACATCAACATCCTCAGGCATTCGGGCGAGAACCTCAGAGAGATAATCAATCAGGTACTGGACTATTCCAAAATAGAAGCGGGAAAGTTACAGCTCAGGAAAAAAGAATTCGCTTTCCATGAGCTCGAAAAACAAGCCATCAGCCTGTTTCAAAGCCTGGCAGGAGATTCGCTCACTTTTGAAAGTACAATCGATCCTTCCATTCCTGACCATATTTATGCTGACAAAAACCGATTAACGCAAATCATCAGCAACTTAATCTCTAATGCAGTGAAGTTTACGGCAAAAGGAAAAATCAGGTTTTCTGCCCAAAACCTGTCGGTCGAATCCAACCCCGAAGAACTTTACATAAAAATTGCTATTTCTGATACCGGCTTGGGAATAGAAGAGAAAAAGCAAAAAGCACTTTTTACCCCTTTTGCCCAAATCCATCAGAGTGATTACCGCGAATCTGAAGGCACCGGCCTGGGACTGTCCATATGCAAGGAGCTCGCTCAATTGCATGGAGGGAAAATTGGAGTGGAAAGCCACTATGGCAAAGGAAGCACCTTTTGGTTCACTTTTAAAACAGAAAAAAAGCATTTGCACGAAGCCGGCTCTCAGGAAAATAGTTCTTTCGAGGGTTCAACATATAAAAATCTGAGAATACTTCTGGTAGAAGATAAAATTGTCAATCAGAAAGTAATGACACTGCTGCTCTCCTCTATGGGACACACCATTGAGCTGGCAGAAAATGGTGCGGTGGCTTTGAAAAAATTCCAGCCTGATACGTTTGATTTGATCCTGATGGACATCCAGATGCCTGTAATGGATGGGATAACGGCTACAAGCAAACTGCGACAAAAATACCCGCAGCTTCCGCCGGTCATCGGACTTAGTGCCAATGCGTTTGAGGGTGATCGTGAGAAATATATGAATATGGGCCTGGATGAATACCTCACAAAACCCATGAAAAAGGAGGATTTTACCGATATGCTCAACAGGATTTAACTTTCAGCACCAGCCCCGTAAAACTCTTTACAATTAGACTCTGTAGGAATTCAATACCTTACGGATACACTCCCAGGAAAAAACCAACACAGCAATAATTCGCAATGCTATGTTAAGGCTGTAGCATACCCAGCTTCAAATCTGCTTTTCTTTCCCAGTCCCTGGCTTTGATCGGACACTATAATGACCGAAACCGGACACATCAATCTGTAATTCAAGGGATTAAATTACACCAAACCTACTACGTCCAATTACTTCAAGAGTTTGGCATGTAGTTTGTTGTGAAGCGACAAAAGTTCTGTAATGCATGCTTAACAGTATTTTCAATCAAAACCCAAATATTATTGCAAAACAAATTTTACCCAACAAACCTTAATGAAGACAAAAATTAACCCAACAATTCTTAAAGGAAATTTTATGTATGCAACTCAAATTATTCATTTTTTTACCATGAAAACAAACCGAATCGGGCAATTGATGATGGTTTTCGTACTAACCACATGCCTCACATTTTCAGGCTTTAGCCAAAGCAAAGAAGTAAAAATTTCTCCACTGCGTTTTGCCGGTGTACATGCCCTGGGCACTCAACAGGGAGAGAATGATGCTTATATGGTGATACACAACGGTTCAGGCGGGGACTGGCATTTCCAGCTATACGACTTCTTACTGGATGAAGTAAAAGAAGGGACCATCGAAACACCTCGTTACTCGTTTTTCAACCAGATGACCTATAATGGAGACTATACACTTTTAAGCTTCGTTAACAACGCGCTTTCCCCATCCATCACTTATGTAGTTCTGGACCACATGGGCAATGAAGTGTCGCGTACCACCCGCACTGATGTGTCCATGTTGCGCCGGGGAGATCAGTTTTTCCCTGGTGTTTACAATCACCCCGAAGAAGGTTTTCTTATCGTGCAAACAGCAGGAAAAGGTCGCAACACCGGATACACGGTTGAACATGTCGACAGTGGCCTCAACACCCTTTGGAGCATAGAATTCTCCAGCCCAAAAGGCAATGCGCATGTTTATGACCTGACGATTTCAGAGGAAAGGATTTTCATCCTGGAAGCCAC
Organism: Sphingobacteriia bacterium; assembly: GCA_011390575.1. GTDB lineage: Bacteria > Bacteroidota > Bacteroidia > Bacteroidales > UBA7960 > SKVR01. The sequence continues at coordinate 2,671 of JAABSE010000088.1, read as the reverse complement.
TGAAAGAATGGGAAACACACTCAATGCACGACTACACAGTGTTGATCTGGCCACGGCATCGCATATCTACACCATGGAGCTGGGGGACGAACAGCATAGTTTTTTCCCTACAGCGTTTCTTCCCACCGCCGATAACACACTGGCCATGGCAGGCACCTATTTCAAAGGAGAAAAAATCAGAGGAAAAAACAGCCGCGGATTATTTTTCCTGAATGTGGCTGAAGATGGCTCAACAGCCGGCATGCAGATACATCCCTGGGGAACCCTGAGAAGCACTTTAAGAACCCCGGTGCCTGACTGGTTCTTCAAAGTAATGCCTGATGTACACATCCATGCACTGGAGCAATACCAGGATGGTTCTTTTATGGCGGTGGCTGAACTGTACCGGTATTCAGGAGAAGTCAGAAGAGAAGAAGCGGGTGGCAAAAAAGAACAATACCACCGCATCAGACTGCTTGATTTTATGCTTCTGGGATTTGAACCGGATGGCGACATCCTCTATACCGAAAGAATACAACGTCCTCATATGGTGCTGAAACTCGATTCCGAATTTTCAGGAAGCTCCAATTCTCTTGCTCACAATGCAGGCCAGGGACCTTTGAGAAGAGCCAGAGCCATGAAGCAGGCCGGAGCCTTCACCTACCGCTTTCACCAGCTTTTTGATGATAAACTCAATTTCGCCTTTACAAGCTATGAAAACAAAATCCATTATGCTTATTTCATGGATATCAACAACAATTTCCAGTCAACCAAAGTTGAACTTAAGCATTCCAAGCCTTTGCTCTTTAGTTACATGCAAATAGTTGACCTTTGTGCCAATCAATCAGGCTTTGGTTTTATACTCGCCGAACTTAACACCCGCAGTTTTGATGACTCCGAAGCCTTCTGGAGAGGTGTATTGCCGGCAAGAAAAGGCACTATGCTTACCTATGAATACATGCCCCTGACCGGCAAGCTGCAAATGAATCTGGTAAAACTACCGGAACTCAGCGCCCGGAGTTACCAGCTACAAAGTACAGAGGAATGATAATCAGCGAGGTCTCAGTTTTCTGAGACCTCTTTTTCTTTTTGTAAAAATAAAGTGAGACCTGTTTACCTGTGGTTGATACCATAGCCAGACAGGTCTTTTTTTACTTTGCATTGTCAATCAGGACAAAAACTTATCACTTGTATTATTCAACAACAAATAAAGAATTACCCAATGAAGTATATTGAAAACTTGAGCTCTTTAACAAAGACAAAAAAAACCTTCCAGCCTTTCAGCTTAATTGTTATCGTCTTTACTGTTTTATTATTGGGAGGTTGTGTTTCTCCTCACGGTGCTGTGGAATCAAAAAAACAGAAGCACATTACCTACCGCCTGCAGGCAGGAATAAATAAAGGCGGAATGACTGAAAACACCAGCATGGAAGTAGTGCCCGGAGCCGGCCCTGATGCTTTTTCAGGCGCCACACGGATGGGAGTGAATGCAGGGGCCAGGGCAGCACTGCCTCTAAATCGGTTCTCTGTTGAAACCGGTTTGGATTACATGCTAAATTTCCAGTCTTTCACCTGGAGTGATCCGGTCAATAATTTCTCCGGGAGTCGCGATTTTGCAGTAAACCAGTTCATGTGGCCACTTACACTAAACCTGCATCTTTTCAGAAAGAACCATCCCGAAGGGCTTATTCAGCTAAAGATTGGACATGTGCTTCAATACAATGGCATTTCAATCCGGAAAGAAAATGGAAATCTGCCTGATTTTTCGCTCAGCAAATTCAGCAACGGAGCAACCCTGGGAATAACCTATATGCCATTCAAACTGGGGAATGGAGCCCGGATGGGCATCTTTACTGAATTGTACCGTGGCAACCAGATTTATGAAGATCACTACAACCAGGTGGAGTTTGAAACACCGGGGAGTTCGTTTTACAAATTTGGAATTGTTTATCAGCTGAGGTAATATCAGTTGTCTGGCAAAATCATTAAAGCACCTGCCGGGTCCTTTTCAGGAACAATAACATCCTCTTGGTAAGAATTTTGCTCTTTCGAAGGCAAAAGTTCACAAAAAATAAATATTCGCTTCTTAAACCTTTGGTTTTTGCCATAGTCTAAACATAAATCTTATAAAACATTGATTTATGTGGAAAAAACTACTATTACCAATCTGGGTTTTAATTCAAGTGACTAATGTGGCATCAGGAAGTGAGAAGCACGGGATCGGCATGGGTTTCGGCATGGTGTATCTTTCAGACGATACCAAATTCGATCCGGGTTTGCATCTTGGCTACTCCTATGGGTTTCAGAAGGGTAAATCTCCATTTTCTGCCGGAGGGGCCATGGAGGTAATTTTCGGAGATGCGCGCCATATCGGACTGGGACTTCAGCTGGGGTACACGCCGGCAAAGGGCTGGGATGTAGGCATAGGCCCCGGGGTGATGCTCGAGGGGGACACGCATTATTTTTGCATCCATGTAGCCTCCTCTTATGGCTTTGATTTAGGGAAGTTTTCCATCGGTCCGGCACTGGAGCTTGCTCATACCGGAAAGCATTTTCATGTCCTTACCGGCATACATATAGAAACGGGATTTTAATCCTTTTTCACTTTGCAAAGCTTTTCGTAAAGCAAAGAAGGGACCAGTGGCTTGGTAAGATAATCATCCATTCCCATTTCCATGTATTTTTCAGCATC
>JAABSE010000087.1 GCA_011390575.1 Sphingobacteriia bacterium | reverse complement strand
AAAGGTCACATTGAGCTCGCCCTTCGGGCTTCGGTTCCGACAAGTCTGAAGCTCACTTCGCTGGAAGTTTGAATGTTTCGCAAAACTTAATTATTGAGCTTTTATTATTGATTTCTGCTTTTGCGAAACTGCAAAGTTAATGTGTCATAATTTGATTTTATAGGTCACATTGAGCTCGCCTAAGGCTCGGTTCCCAAAAAGCTCCGTTTCGCTTCGACTTGTTACCGGAAAATATCCAAGGCCGGGAGACGCATTCTACAATACTCATTGCCATCTGACAATAATTAGCCGGTGGATGTAGTTTCAAATTAAAATTGGGTGTCCTATCCGGAACCAAGAGCCCATCGAATCATATGCACAGCAGGATTAATATTGACTGGATGTCAAAAAAAAGCCGTTTCATTAATTTGAAACGGCTTTTTTTGGGGTCTGTTTTATTTTCTTCCGACCTTACAGCAAACTGTAGGAAACAGCCACACCCACCGTAACCACGGATGCCATTACCATCAGTTTGATAAGAATATTAAGACTGGGCCCTGAAGTATCCTTGAAAGGATCACCCACGGTGTCACCTATCACGGTGGCTTTATGGTTTTCTGAACCTTTGCCGCCATAGTGACCTTCTTCCACATATTTTTTGGCATTGTCCCATGCACCTCCGGCATTGGCCATGAAGATGGCCAGAGCAAAACCACTGGAGATGGTTCCGATGAGCAAACCGGTAATACCGGCAACTCCGAATACAAGCCCTACTATCACAGGAATAAGCAATGCTACCAACGAAGGCACCATCATCTCTTTCTGGGCTCCTTTGGTGGAAATTTCCACGCAACGTGCGTAATCGGGCTCAGCTTTTCCTTCCATGATGCCGGGGATGGTTTTGAATTGACGACGCACTTCATCCACCATTTTCTGGGCGGCACGTCCTACAGCATTCATTGTCATTCCACTGAAGAGGAAAACGGCCATCACACCCAGGAAGATACCCACAATCACTTTGGGGTTCATCAGGTGAATCTCATAATGATATACAAAGTCAATAAAAGCTGCATCAATAGCCGGAATGCCGTTGATGAGTTCACCGGGCATATCAAGGAATTTTACGTACATCATTCTCACTTCTTCAAAATAAGATGCAAGCAATGCCAGTGCTGTAAGGGCAGCGCTGCCGATGGCAAATCCTTTGCCGGTAGCAGCTGTGGTGTTTCCAAGTGCATCCAGGGCATCGGTACGCGACCGCACCTCAGCTCCCAGTGCGCACATCTCGGCATTACCTCCTGCATTGTCAGCAATCGGGCCATAGGCATCGGTGGCCAGGGTGATTCCCAACGTAGAGAGCATACCCACTGCGGCCACACCAATACCGTACAAACCAAAATTGAGTTGTTCCACCTCAAAACTAAAGCCTGTAGCAAATGAATAGGCCAGGGTAATAGCCACTACGATAATACCAAGGGGAATAGCAGCAGAAATAAGTCCGGTACCTACACCACTGATAATAACGGTAGCGGCTCCGGTGCTGCTTGAAGCAGCTATGCGCTGGGTAGGTTTATAGGCAGATGCTGTAAAATATTCAGTGGATTGTCCGATACCGATCCCGGCAAGTAATCCTATAACGATAGAACCCCATATTCCTATATAATTGGGCAATCCAAGGAAGTAGAGGATGAAAAATGAACATATAACAATCAAAACAGCACTCACATTCACCCCAAATCCAAGGGAATGCAGCAATTGTTTCTGGGTAGCACCTTCTTTGGTTCTTACCATAAATACTCCTGCAATGGAAAGCAGAGTACCTACGGCAGCAATAAGCATGGGTGCAATTACTGCACTGGTTTGAATATCCAGGGTATATTTAATACCGGTAACAGGATCAATACCCATAAAAGCCGCAGCTCCCAGCAAGGCAGTGGCAAGGATAGAGGCTGCAAAAGATTCAAACAAGTCGGCTCCCATACCGGCCACATCACCAACATTGTCGCCCACATTGTCGGCGATGGTTGCGGGGTTGCGCGGGTCATCTTCGGGGATGCCGGCTTCTACTTTACCCACCAGGTCGGCTCCTACGTCGGCAGCTTTGGTATAAATACCTCCGCCCACACGGGCAAACAGTGCCTGGGTGGAAGCACCCATCCCGAAAGTAAGCATCACCGCAGTAATGGTCATCAGTTTATAACCATCAGCGGTTTCAGGAATAAAATAATTGAGTACTACAAACCACAGCGAGATGTCAACCAGCACAAGGCCTACTACTACCAGCCCCATTACAGCACCGCTGCGAAAGGCCAGACGCAAACCACTATCCAGTGAAGTGCGGCAGGCATGAGCCACGCGGGCAGAAGCATACGTGGCAGCTTTCATTCCAAAGAAACCTGCCAGACCGGAGAAAAAACCTCCGGAAAGAAAAGCAACAGGCACCCAGGGATTCTGAACCCCAAGCCCGTAAGCCAAAATGCTGAAAATAACAGCAATAATAACAAAGACAACAATAACTACTTTGTATTGCTGTCTCAAATAAGCTGAAGCGCCTTTGCGAACGTGTTCAGCGATTTTTTTCATCATGTCGGTGCCTTCCGAATGGCGCATCATCTGCCGGAAAAAGTAATAGGCAAATAATAAAGCAAGCGCAGCACTAACGGGTACTAACCAAAAAATTAACGGCATTTTTTCCTCCTTAATTTTTAATGAAACATTGTGTTTTGTTTTGGATATTGTAAAAATTGGATGTGAGCAAAAATAAAAATTAATCTTATCCCATTAACATAAATTTAAAAAAAATGAAAAAAGATTTATCTGCCAGCATTCTTGTCAAATAATCAATGGGGTTGTCACAGAAGAAGGTAATTTCCTGGTCGCTGAGCCTGTCGAAGCGCCTGAATTATTTGCATTAGCCATTTGCAGTTTAACAACATCCATCAGAAGGCAATCGCATTCCCAAATAAAAACTGACAGGAAAACCCATTTGTATTGAACACAATGAATAACTCACTGTTAAAACAAGATAAGGAAAACACCCTCTGTAATACATTGAAAAAACCAACAGAAGTATAGATAAATCATAAAATAACGCTAATTTTGTAGGAGAAGCAGGGTAAGTTCCTGAAATTTACGGCTCAAAAGACTTAACCGGATAAATGTCACCGGAATTACATACAGCAATTAGATTGCAGTCAAGAGAATAGAAATAATAAACAGTTACTGTTTAATGAAAAAAATAAAACTCGAGATTTTAGGAATATCATACAGCCAGTCGCAGTCGGGGGCCTATGCGCTTATCCTGGGCGAAGAAGGAGAAAAAAGAAGGCTGCCCATCATCATCGGAAGCTTTGAAGCACAGGCTATTGCCATTGAACTGGAGAAAATGAAACCTTCGCGCCCCCTCACACATGATTTGCTGAAAAATTTTGCCCAGACTTTCAATATCATCATCAAAGAAGTTATCATTTACAAGTTTGCGGAAGGGATTTTTTATTCCAAGTTGATTTGTTTTGACGGGATAAAAGAGGTGGAAATCGACTCACGCACTTCCGACGCTGTGGCACTGGCTGTTCGGTTCAAATGCCCCATTTACACCCATGAGGAAATTCTGGGAGCAGCAGGTATTGTACTGCAGGATGATGAGAAGATGCCCGGAGAAGAAAGTGCTCCCCCTGACCCTGTCAGTACTACAGATTATGAAAACTTTAGTGTAAAGGAGCTGGAAGATTTACTCATGGCAGCCATAGATGAAGAAGCCTATGAAAAAGCTTCCAAAATCAGGGACGAAATCAACAAAAGAAAATCAGACAAGTAAGGTCAGAGGACTGAAAGGCAGAATATTTTTGAAATGTTCATTGTCTTTGAAAAAAAATTTATAGGTTTGCAGGCGATGTTTTTCATCGCCTTTTTTTGTGTCTGCCGGCCCTGTCAGGCAACCCATTTTTACAATAACGAAATGGCTGTCAGGCTGGTTGTTCCCTGAGTAAAACAATCAACTGACAATAACATTTTTTCTAAATCGCTGAAAATGATAAAAAACTCCCTTCCCCTTACCTGGTTGTTCTCCCTTGCAGGCTTATTGCTTCTGGCTACCTCTTGCAGTGACATAGCAGACGAACAACCTGTTGCAGAAATCACCCAGAACTGGAAACTTGTAGAAAGTGTTGATGTGGAAACCGGGGAGAGCATTCCTGCAAAAGAAGAAGATTTCCTTTCGTTGGTTAATACCGAAGAATACGTATTCAATCTTTCCTTTTCTTCCATTGACATGGAAACGGGCGGCACCTGGTCGCGCCAGGAAGATACACTCGTAATGGTGCCCACACTGGATGGAATCACTGCAGAAGTAGATTCCATATTGTATGAAGCCCTGGACGGTGAGCCCATCCTTACGTTTTTTCATGAAGGAGAATTGGTGGCAAGCCTTACGGGTGATATGCTCAAAGGAGTAGATAAGCCCGTAATCTTCACCATAGAAGAATTTTCTACCAACACACTGGTACTGCAAGGTGAAGAATACACCCATTACCTGGAATATAAGCCCACCGAAGTAGCTGGTTTTGCTTTCGGGATTACCAACATCCTGCGCGGACTATTCGGCATGCTGGTACTCATTGGCATTGCCTGGATATTCAGCGCCAACCGCAGGGCCGTTTCCTGGAAACTGGTAGCAGTGGGGCTTGCCATACAGGTGTTGCTGGCCTTCGGGATTTTGCAGGTGCCTGCCGTACAATACTTCTTTGAACTGGTAGGCAAAATTTTCGTGGTCATTCTCGACTTCACCAAGGAAGGAACCGAGTTTCTCTTTGCCGGCTTTCTCGATACCCAGACCTATGGCTTTATCTTTGCCTTCCAGGTATTGCCCACCATCATCTTTTTCTCTGCCCTCACCAGCTTGCTTTTCTACCTGGGAATCATACAGAAGGTAGTCTATGTTTTAGCGTGGTTGATGACCCGGGCTCTGAAACTATCGGGTGCAGAGAGTTTATCGGTAGCAGGCAACATTTTCCTGGGACAAACAGAATCGCCCCTGATGATCAAAGCCTACCTGCCCAACATGACCAAATCTGAAATCCTGCTGGTAATGACCGGCGGGATGGCCACCATGGCCGGTGGCGTGCTGGCAGCCTATATCAGCTTTTTGGGTGGCGACGATCCTGTGCAACGGCTCATTTTCGCCAAACACCTGCTGGCAGCATCCATCATGGCAGCCCCGGGAGCGGTAGTAGTTACCAAGATTCTTTTCCCGCAAACCGAAGAAATCGACCAAACCATGGAGATATCCCGCGACCGCATAGGTAGCAACATCCTCGATTCCATCTCCAATGGTACCACCGAAGGACTCAAACTGGCCGCCAACGTAGCGGCGATGCTGCTGGTTTTCATCGCCTTTATTGCCATGTTCAACTTTATCGTGGGCAAAGTGGGTGCCTGGACCAACCTCAATCCCATCATTGCCGACATAACCAACGGTCAATACACACAGCTATCACTTCAGTTTATACTGGGATATACTTTTGCACCTGTCATGTGGCTCATTGGCATCAGCCTGCCTGACATTACCCTGGCAGGGCGTCTGCTGGGAGAAAAGATAATCATGACCGAGTTTATTGCTTATGTGAGCCTGGCTGAACTGAAAGAAGCCGGTGCTTTTGCCGACCCCAAAACCGTGATCATGGCAACTTACATGCTGTGTGGTTTTGCCAATTTTGCCAGCATCGGCATCCAGATTGGCGGTATCGGATCACTGGCCCCATCCCGCAGGGTGCTGCTTTCTCAATTCGGGATGCGTGCACTGCTGGGAGGTACCCTGGCGGCACTGATGAGCGCTACCATTGTTGGAATGGTTATCGGATAGGGTTATTCCTGTTCCTTTAGCATGGCGTATTGAGCAAAGCATTGTCTTAACCTTTCATACACTTCGTATTCGCGGGTATGAACAATGTACTCATTGCTCATATTGCAAAACCGGAGAAAAGCATAATACTCCTCTTCGTTATCAATACCAGTAAGGTTTTTCACCACGGTTGGGTTAATTACACGTTTGGCTTTGCGTGCAAGCTCTTCCTGTGCCAGCACTTCCTGGTATTGCCTCTTTTCTTTTTCCCGCCGGCTGAAATGGTCGTACAACACGCTGATGGGCCCCGGGGCTGTAACACTTACCATCTCTCCGGGATCGCGAGGATCATAATGAGCTTGCACTTCAGGAAGATTCAAGTCTAATGGTGGATCGGGGTCTTTGAAATTGAGAAAAGCGTATTTGAATTCGGTAAAGGTAGCATAAGGTCGTACCTCAACAGTGGGAAGGTCGTAAATCTTATCTGTAAGCACGATGATCAGCCTCTCTTCTTTAGCCACAAGACTGTCGGTGACAGTAAGGGTTGTACTCTCAAAACCAATGGCCGTAAAACGGATTTCATCACCCGCCTTTACCCGCATAGCAAACTGACCATCCACGTTGGTAGTGGTGCCAACACCACGGATGGGATTCAGCACATGCACTCCGGGAACTGCGGTTGAATCGGGCAACCCCAGCACAACGCCCTGGATGACAACCCATTCAGGCTTTTCCATGGCACCATCTTCCATGGCACCGGCAATCCCTGCCCAGGCCATCACCATAGCAAAAATGATACTTTTCAATGCATTGCCCCACAGGGCCATAGGGGTTCCCTTCATGTAACGGTTGTTGTTGTTTTCTCAGGTATGACGAGTTGTGGGTGGGGTTTGTTACAAATGGAGGTGAATTTAGGAGCTCGTCAGTATTACTCGTCTGACGACCTGGAGTCGACTGACGAGTGAGGTTCGCTACTTTTACTCGTCGGACGACTTAGAGTCGTCTGACGAGGGGGGTGCTATTACTCGTCGGACGACCGGGAGTCGTCTGACGAGGTGGGTGGGCGCTGCTCCTCGTCCGACGACTTGAAGTCGTCCGACGAGTAAATTTAATAAAAACCTCATTCCAAAAATTCCGACAACCTTAGTAGAAATTTGCGTGTCGGTAGGCATGCTAACCTTATTACCTTATTATTTAAACGAGAAACCTCCGAAATAAGCTAATAAGGTTCAGGGGTTCGATGGTAATTACCTGGCTACTAAGGTTAATGGAGGTTAAATAAGGTTTTTGAATTTTAGATCTAAAATTTACAATCTATTTCCTAAAAGTAGGTGCAGAACTATTACTCGCCTGACGACCTGGAGGCGTCTGACGAGTTGGGAACGGTATCTTCTTAAAAGCTAAATCGAACAAATGGACTTAAGGAAACTGTTTCGAAACCCGAAAGAGTGTAATAAATCTTAGATTTTAAACCTATTTGCATATAATCATTTAGAGGCAGAGCATAACCCAGTGCCAGCGACAACCCGAGGTCATCAGTGCGAGGCTTTTCCCGCCCAAACACAAACAGTATATGGGGTTCATGTCGTGCAGTTATACCATAATGGTTGGTATAATCCAAAAAATAAAACAATCCCACCGCAAGCGCTAACCTGTTTTCGAAAGCTTTTCTGTAATTGAGCTCAAAATAATCTGTGGCCCAGTTATGCCGGTAATTATCCAGTACCACTCCCACAGGATATATGCCTGTAATAAACTCATCATCCATATTGTAAGAACCTTCGTGGCGGGTATAGCCTAATCCGATATATCGGCTATCAGACAAATGATATTCCAGGTTTAGCCCCACCGCTTTTTGTATTTTCCGGCTTTCCATGTTTTTGAAGATACTTGACTCGGGATGCATGGTATGATAGGCAGCACCAAAAGAAACGGTAAAATCCCAATTGTTATTTATATCCTGAGCAAGGATATTATGAGCACAAAGCAGCCAGAATAATAAAATCCCAACTAATTTTAAACTTTTCATATTACTAAAATTTAATTCCAAAAGTGAGTGAAGCATTGTAATATTCAGGTAAAACCGGATAATCATAGGAAGTATATAAATCCAGGCTTTCAAGGTCAATAAAGCGAAAGAGGCCAAGGTCTAAACCCAAATAATACTTCCCGTAAATTTGATAGTTCACCTGTAAACCCGGCATATAAAACAACCCATTGTTTCTTTTCTTAATGTGTTCTCTTGTATATTCCACCATCTGATCATCCCAATATACAGCTTCGGTGTGAGTATGATAAGAAGACCAGGAAGTATAAGCCCCACCAGCCAGATATGCTGAAACATACCATCGACCACTTCCTGATAACACGAAATGTGTCTTTAGCCCTAACGAATGATTGTAAACTTCATCCCATGTGGAATTAAAATCCCAAAAACCTCCGTCCAGAATAAACGTATGTAACTTATCCGGATCATCGAAAAAATCAGGAAAATTATTGTTCTGGGCATATTGATAAAAAGCTTCAAAAGCAAAACTTTTGAAATATTGTTTGCGACACCCCACCATAAAGGATGAGTTTCGCTGGTAATCCCACGAATCTGTAAAAGCATTTTTTCCTATGCCAAAACTTAAGGTAGTGTAGGGGACATAATCATCAGTGGATTCGCCTCGTGCAATACCGGCAAAACCGATAATACAGAAAAGAAAGAGAAATAATAAGAGGATTTTTTTCATGGATTGAGTGTATTGTTAATACAAAAATCACCTGAGGATAATATCATGCATAAGTCTTTCCAAAATACAGGCCTGTATAGTCGCTTGTAGTTTCCCGCCCCCTTTTTTCTTCCGTAAGTCTGTTATGACTATTTTGTGTTATATGATAATCATTTTAGTATTTGTCAAATATAAACAATATTTTTATGTATGGAGAGGCATTTTGTTAATTTTGTATAATTTTTTTCAATGGTAAAATAAATGGCCTGCAAAACCTTGCGATACTTACCAATAAAGGCCAGCAATATTTAACCTGCATATAAATATTAACATTTCGATTTTTGATTTAACATAAATCATCTTGCGGACTATAGTGCGTCTGACGAGTGTTATTCGCTGCTATTACTCGTCTGACGACATGAAGTCGTCTGACGAGGGGGCGGGCGGTGCTTGTCTGACGAGTTAAATGCGATCCCCCTCAGCCTCAATCCCGCATCCCTCTGCTCGCGGAACTTCGAGCTACGCCCTCAGCCTTAACCTTAACCTCAGCCTTAACCTCAATTCCTGGCGTTGTCTGAAATTAAGTTTACAAAACAGGAGTAATATGTTAAGTATTACACGGACAAATTAACAATTACGTTTACCTATTTTTGAAAACTTAAATATCTTAACAATGTAATTTGCCTTCCATGAAAAAACTCCTACTTGTAATTGCCTGCTTGCTGATGATTTATCAGGGTGCGACAGCACAAACTGCTACTCCTCCTTCGTTGGGAGATGGCTCACCCGGAAACCCATATCAGATTGAGACACTGGAAAATCTTTACTGGATTTACGACAATGAAATCCACTGGGATAAGCATTACATTCAAACAGACCATATTGATGCTACTCCAACTTCAGGCTGGTTTGATGGCAACGGCTGGATGCCCATTGGGTATTTTTTAGCCACGTATAATTACAAATATTTTTCGGGTACTTACGATGGGCAAGGTTATACCATCAGCAACCTTTTCATCAACCGAACAACCCGAAATCATATTGGATTATTTGGCTCAATCCAATGGGCTACCATCAAGAATCTTGGAGTTATAAATGCTGATATTACGGGTCAATACCATGTGGGAGCCCTTGTTGGCAGTTCCGGCTATTCCAGAGTTGAAAATTGCTACACTTCAGGCACCGTTGGGGCAACAGTTAATGGTGGAGGCTTAATGGGGCAAAATAATATTACAAGGGTCCTAAACTGCCACAGCCACACCAATGTTTCCCGAATGGGCACCAGCTCAAATCAAAGCTTTGGTGGGTTAATCGGTACCAATACAGAGTCCATTGTTGAGTTCTCCTACAGCACAGGCACAGTTACTTACGAAAACGGAACGAATCCATCCAATAAGGGTTTTATCGGGTCTGAATCGGGAGGAACCTATTATCACAACTTCTTCGATGCTGAAGCCTCTCTGCATACAAGCAGTGCGGGAGCCATGGCGAAAAGTACTGCGGAGATGAAGGTCGCAGAAACCTATACAAATTGGGATTTTGCAAATATATGGTCTGTTGCTGTCGATAGTAATTCAGGATACCCGCACCTTCAAATGCTGGATATACCCGTTATTGAAACAGAAGATATTTCTGATTATACGATGACCAGTGCAGTTTCCGGGGGAAATATTATCTCGGATAACGGACATCCGGTCACTGCAAGAGGTGTGGTGTGGAGCACATCAACCTACCCGACGATCATCGCAAATGAAGGGATGACAACTGACGGGGATGGAACAGGCATTTACACCAGTCAACTGACAGGCCTTACCGGTAATACAAAATATTATGTCAGAGCCTGGGTAACCAACAGTGAAGGGACCTCCTATGGAGATCAAATTGAATTTGTAACCAGCTACCTTGAGGCAATTGAACCCGCAGGAGCCGGAACTTTGGACAATCCCTACCAAATTGCTTCACTTGAAAACCTATACTGGATCACAAGAAATCTGGAGATTTCAGGGAATAAACATTATATTCAAACCGCAAACATTGATGCTTCCAGCACCATTCAATGGTATGACGGAAAGGGTTGGAATCCCATCGGATTCTATACCGCAGCAAACAACTATTTCAGTGGCAGTTACGATGGGCAGGGTTATAATATCGATGGTTTATTTATCAACAGACCCGATACTGATAATGTGGGACTTTTTGGTGTTACTAAGGATGGTTCAATAATCAAAAATGTTCATTTGACAAATATTGATATAACAGGAAACGACCGGGTTGGTGGGATTGTGGGATATCATTACAGCCAAAACTCTCCTTCAAGTATTATAGTAAATTGTTCTGCTTCCGGAACTGTCACAGGAAACTGGTATGTAGGAGGGATAACAGGCTTAAACTTTGGCAGTGAGATTCATAATTCCTATTGCTCAGGCACTGTTAGTGGAAACAGGGATGTTGGAGGCCTGGCCGGACGAACCAACTCATCAGTAAGTCTTGCAGCGCTTATCAACAATTGCTATAGCCGCAGTCATGTGGTCCGGCTTAGCGGAAGCAACACGGATATAGGGGGATTTGTAGGCAGAAACTGGAAAAACTCCAGTAACAGCAGCATATTCCGTTCCTACAGCACAGGAACCGTAACATATGAAGGCACTTCAAATCCTAACAATAAGGGCTTCGTAGGCACTAATGACGGTGGTTTCAACAACCTTAATTTCTACGATCGGGAAGCTTCTCAACAGACAAGTTGGTCAGGTTCGGGAGCTACGGGCAAAACCACCGCCGAAATGAAAAGCAGAGATACGTATCCCTTTTCATGGAATTTCGAAACCCATTGGGCCATGACCGAAGCAGTGAATGAGGGGTACCCTCATATTGTGCCTCGCCCAACTGTTGAAGAACCTTCCATTTCAGAAATTGCAACTACCACTGCATCATTATCAGCCAACATAACCGATGACAATCATACCACAGTAACGGCACGTGGTGTGGTTTGGAGTACATCGCCCAACCCCGATATGGAAAATAATCTTGGCTTTACAACCGATGGTGATGGTGCAGGTGAGTTTGAGAGCATTATCGGAACACTAACGCCCAATACATTGTACTATGTAAGAGCTTATGCCAGCAATGTTTATGGTACAGGCTACAGTGGTGAGATAACGTTTATTACTGACCCCATTGAGAGCATTGCTCCCGAAGGAGAGGGTTTGGCTGAAAACCCCTACCAGATTGAAACCCTCAACCACCTTTTCTGGATATACAAAAATGAGAGTCACTGGAATAAGCATTATGAGCAAATCGCCAACATTGATGCTCTTCCAACCGTCGATTGGTACGAAGGGATGGGATTTCCCCTCATAGGATATTACAAAAGTTTTTCCAATTACAAATATTTTACCGGCAACTACAACGGGCTCGACCATTCAATCAGCAACCTGTTTGTTAACCGGCCAACCACCAACCGTGTCGGACTATTCGCGGCCATATCAGGAGCAACCATTAAAAATTTAGCCCTGATAAATGTTAGTATTACGGGGCAGGATTATGTTGGTGGTTTAGCCGGAAGCACCACATCGCAATCTGCAATTACCAATTGTGCAAGTTCGGGCAGTATTACCGGAAGAAGCTATGTTGGAGGCCTGGCAGGTTCGGTGGGTTCAACAACCATAACGACCAGTTACAGCAGCGGCACTGTTTCAGGACATGGAAACACAGGAGGATTTGTCGGGTTTAACTCAACAGAATCGACCATTGAGAATTGCTACAGCCTTGCTGAAGTCGCCAGACTAGAGGCAATTGATGATTATCTGGGCAGTTTTGCAGGTGACAACAGGGGGAGCATTGCCTTTAGTTATGCCGCAGGCACCGTAAGTTTTGAAAACGACTCGTTGGTTTACGATAAAGGCTTTGTAGGTTTTGATGTTGACGGTACGTATGAAAATAACTTCTTCGACACCGAAGCCTCGTTGCAAACCGGGGGTATGGGGGCAATCCCCAAAACTACCCTGGAGATGAAAAGCGTAGAAACCTATACAACCTGGGATTTCAGTGTATGGGATATGGATGGCACCACCAATGAAGGTTACCCCTTTATATCCGTTTACAGGCCTGTTGTTTCCACCTTGGCACCTTCTTCCATAACTGCCACTTCGGCCCTTGCAGGCGGATACATATCATCGGACAATGAATTGCCTATCACCTCACAAGGGGTAATCTGGAGTACATCTCAGAATCCCACACTTGATAATAATCAGGGCATTATAACTGTACCTGTGGGGACAGGCTCCTTTCAAGTCAACATCGAAGACCTGACTTCAGGAACAATTTATTACGTCAGGGCTTTCGCAACTAATGCCAATGGCACATCATACGGATTACACAGGATGTTTATAACTACTCCTGAAGGTGAAGGAAGTGCAGGAAACCCATACCGTATCAGCAGCTTAACCAACTTGCTTTGGTTATCAAACCATGAAAATCATTGGGACAAGCACTATATTCAGACCGCTGACATCAATGCTTCTGAGACAATGGCCTGGAACGACAGTCTCGGCTGGGCACCCATTGGATATCACAATTCATTTAGCGATTTCGAATACTTCACGGGCAGCTACAATGGACTTGGACACACAATTGACAGCCTATATATCAATAATGCTGACATGGATAATGTTGGCTTTTTCGGACGCATTGAAAACGCCAGTATAATGAACCTGGGGCTTACGAATGTTGATGTTTCAGGTAGTCAGAATGTTGGGGCTATAGCAGGAAGAACAGTTGATTCTGAAATTACCCATTGCTTCGTCACGGGTAGTGTAGCCGGCAATTCCAACACAGGAGGAATGATCGGTCATCAAATCAATGGGATTGCCCAAAATTCGTTTTCACGGTCACATATAACCCGTACTACCGGATCATCTGCCAGACTCGGAGGTTTTGTGGGGTATTGTTATGGGGGAACCATACTTCATTCATACAGCACCGGTTCAGTTGTCTACGATAATGCAGATAACCCTGTAGACAAAGGTTTTGCAGGAGGTTCCACAAACTCACCCACCTTTACCAACAACTATTTCGATAGCGAAACCTCGCTTCAAATTACAGGTACAGGTGCTGAGGCAAAAACTACGGCTGAAATGAAAACACAAACCACTTTCATTGATTGGGATTTCGATGAATCATGGTTTATCAGCGTGGACGAAAATGATGGATACCCCAATTTGTCTGTTTTCGGGAAACCATCCGTATTTACCATGCCTGTTACCAGCATTACAGAAGAAACTGCAGTGTCAGGTGGAGAAGTAATATCTGAAGAGGGTTTTGTTGTGGAGTCACGGGGTATTGTCTGGAGTACAAACCCGAATCCAACAGTTAACAATAACGAAGGGATAACAACCGATGGTGCCGGAATGGGCCAGTTTGTTAGCAATATGACAGGCCTTAATGACGGACACACATACTATGTTCGCGCCTATGCAACGGATAACATCAGCACAGCTTATGGCAACCAGGTTGTTTTTGAAACCATCCCGGCAAGCCCTACCTTTAACCTTACTCTTGCAACCAGTCCGGCAGAAGGAGGA
The DNA here is from genome assembly GCA_011390575.1 of Sphingobacteriia bacterium. Lineage (GTDB taxonomy): Bacteria > Bacteroidota > Bacteroidia > Bacteroidales > UBA7960 > SKVR01. The sequence goes on along the minus strand of JAABSE010000087.1, from coordinate 517 downwards.
ATCGCAACACTGGCAGCCGATCAGGAAGTAGGACCCTACCAGGAAGGAGCATTGATAAACGTAGTAGCAACTCCGGCTACAGGGTATGAATTTATGGACTGGCAAGTAAACGGCGTTGTTGTTTCCGACAATCCTGCTTTTGCCTATACAATGCCTGCAGAAGATGTGGTACTCACCGCACATTTCAGCGTAATTCCTGACGACCCAACTTATACCCTTACATTGACGGCCAGTCCGGCAGAAGGAGGAACCGCAGCACTGGCAACAGACCAGCCGGCAGGGCCCTATCTTGAAGGGGCAATCGTTAATGTAGTGGCAACTCCGGCTACAGGCTATGAATTTGTGGAATGGAAAGTAAATGATATTGCCGTTTCTGACAATGCAGCTTTTGCCTATACGATGCCTTCAGAAGATGTGCTACTCACAGCACATTTCAGCGAAATTCCTGACGACCCAACTTATACCCTTACATTGACGTCCAGTCCGTCAGAGGGAGGAACCGCAGCACTGGCAACAG
>JAABSE010000086.1 GCA_011390575.1 Sphingobacteriia bacterium | reverse complement strand
TCACCCCGCCACTAAAGTTGTAAAAAAATCTTGAAGTAAACTGGCCATAGAGAAAAATTAGTGGCGGGGTCACTGGAAGTGGTCCCGTCACAAGCAATCAATAAAATAACAAAAGTTCCATAATACCACAAACACATTCTCTAATTCATATTTTAATTGCAAAACCCGTATCTTTGCCCTAAACACAGTGACTATGAGTAAGTCAGGCTCTATAGGATATAGAATCAGGCTTTTCCACTAAAAAATCATGACATTCAACATTTACAAACCTAAACACACATCCTCATGGAAATCGAAAAAATTTTTAACCGCTTCTGGGTGCCCTATTCAACCCAGAATCCCAACGCCAAAAGGATTTATGACCTTTTCACGGCACAGGGAGAAAACATTGTTCACGACCATATTGCCCTGCGCACATTTAACGACCCCAGGGTAAATATTGATGTTATCGCGAAAGTTTTTACCGACAATGGTTACGAGGCACGCGGCACCTATGAATTCAAAGCCAAAAAAGTATTCGGACGGCACTTTGAGCACAAAACTGACCCCAATGCCCCAAAGGCTTTCATCAGCGAATTGCTCATTGAAGAGTTCAGCGACTACCTGCAGTCTACCATTTATGAGCATCTGGATAGCCTGGGAGAAGAAGTATATCTGGATCCCGACCTGGTTTACAAGGGAAGCATCTGGGGGAAAATTCCGTTCGAAACTTATAACAAGCTTCGTGAGGAATCAGAATATGCTGCATGGCTGCTGGTTTACGGTTACCGTGCCAACCATTTTGCCATCAAGGTAAACGAACTAAAGAATTTCAAATCGCTGCAGGAGGTCAATGCCTTTGTAAAAAACAACGGATACACCATGAATACCGCTGCAGGGGAAATTTATGGTACCCCGGAAGAATTATTGGAGCAGTCTGCCACCAAAGCAGAAATTCTCCCCTTTGAGTTCAGCGACGGAATCCGGGAGATCCCTTCCTGTTTCTATGAATTTACCCGCAGGTATGATGATGAAAACGGCAAACAATACTCCGGTTTCATTGCTGCCAACGCCGATAAGATTTTTGAAAGCACCAATTACTATAAAAAAGAAGCTGACATGATGTAACTTGTCATCAGAACCCAAAGGGGCTGAAATATGAGGAGATTTTCAGCCCCTTTGTTCTTTTTCCGGTCCAGTCCGCAAAACCCAACCGGCTGCTTTATAACCCACAAAAAATATCGCTTCACACCATTACGTTTTGGAAAAACATGAGTAAAGACCACGAAAATCCGGCCATCGAAACACTAAGTCAAAAAATTAAAGGAGATGTTTATACGGATATCAAAACCCGTTTGCTATACGCTACCGATGCATCGGTTTACAGGGAAGTACCGATGGCAGTATGCAGACCCCGCGATGAAGAGGACATCAGGGAGGTAATCCTTTTTGCGGGAGCCCATAATATTCCGCTGGTTCCGCGTGCTGCGGGCACGTCGCTGGCAGGTCAGGTGGTAGGACACGGCATGGTGGTTGACTTTTCCAGATACATGACCCAAATCCTTGAATTCAATAAGGAGGAAAAGTGGGTAAAAGTGCAACCGGGTGTAATTCTCGATGAGCTCAATGCATTCCTCAAGCCCCATGGTTTGTTTTTCGGCCCGGAAACCTCTACTTCCAACCGTTGCATGATGGGAGGAATGGTGGCCAACAATTCCTGTGGCGCACACTCACTGGTGTATGGCAGCACCCGCGATCATACCCTGGAACTCAAAGCGCTGCTGAGTGATGGCAGCGAAGTGGTTTTTGGTCCTCTTTCCCGGGAGGAATTCCGCAAAAAATGTGTAGGCAACAATCTTGAAAGCCAGATATACCGCAATATTTTTGACCTCCTTTCGGAAAAAAACATTCAGGATGAAATTGACAGTCAGTATCCTGAACCCTCCATCCACCGTCGCAATACGGGTTATGCCCTAGACCTGCTGCTGGAAAGCAACATTTTCCGGGACAAAGGAAAAGACTTTAACTTTTGCCAACTGCTGGCTGGTAGCGAGGGTAGCCTTGCTGTTTTTACCGAAATAAAGCTCAACCTGGTTCCCCTCCCTCCTGCCCATACTGCGCTGGTTTGTGTACATGTAAACTCTATCGAGGAGGCGCTGCAGGCCAATCTGGTAGCACTGAGCCATGGCCCGGTGGCTGTGGAGCTCATCGACCGCATTGTTCTGGATTGCACCAAAACCAATATCACCCAGGCACAAAACCGCTTCTTCCTGCAGGGAGACCCCGATGCCATCCTGGTGGTGGAATTTGCCGAACACAACCAGTCTGAAATAGACCGCAAGGCTGCTGCCATGGCAGAAGAGATGAAACAGAAAGGGATGGGATACCATTATCCGGTTCTTAAAGGGAAAGACATCGGTCGCGTGTGGGCATTGCGCAAAGCAGGCCTGGGTTTGCTGAGCAATGTTCCCGGCGATGCCAAGCCCGTGGCGGTTATTGAAGATACGGCCATTCATGTGGAGAAGCTCCCCGACTTTGTGGCAGAGCTGAAGGTAGTGCTGGAAGAGATGAACCTGCAATGCGTGTATTATGCACATATCGGTACCGGTGAGATTCACCTGCGCCCCATTCTCAACCTGAAAAACAAGGCTGATGTGGAACGCTTTCATCAAATCGCACTGCATACGGCCCACCTGGTAAAAAAATACAAAGGCTCACTCAGCGGAGAACATGGCGATGGTCGCTTGCGCGGAGAGTTTATCCCGCTGATGCTGGGAGAAACGCTTTACGAAGTACTGAAAAAAGTGAAATATACCTGGGATCCCAAAAACATTTTCAACCCGGAGAAAATTGTAGATACCCCTTCCATGAATACTTCCCTGCGCTTCGAACCCGGCAAACTGTATCCTGAACTCAAAACATATTTCAGGTATCCCGAAGCAGGAAACTTCCTGATGGCGGTAGAAAAATGCAATGGCTCGGGCGACTGCCGGAAACTGCACACGCAAAAAGGGGTGATGTGCCCTTCGTACCATGCCACTACTGATGAGCAAGATACCACAAGGGCCCGTGCCAATATTCTCAGAGAGCTGGTATCGGGATCCCGGGAGAAGAATCCGTTCAATCACATGGAAATCAAAGAAGTGCTCGATCTTTGCCTTTCCTGCAAGGGTTGCAAATCAGAATGCCCTTCCAACGTTGACATGGGCAAATACAAAGCAGAATTCCTTCAGCACTGGTACGATGCCAACGGAGTCCCTTTCAGGGCTTCTCTGATTGCCAATTACGGCACCCTCAACAAAGCTGCCTCTTTGGCACCGTGGGCCTACAACCTGGTTTCTCAAACGGCCGTTTTTGCCCCCCTGGTTAAAAGCTTTTCAGGATTTGCCCAAAAGAGAAGCCTGCCTGCATTGCACAAGCAAACGTGGCGGGGCTGGGCAAAAAAGAACCTTGAGGAGTTAAACAAATCTGCCAGCCCGGAGAAAAAAGTAGTATTGTTCTGCGATGAGTTTACCAATTACAATGATGCACCCACCGGTATCCATGCCTGTTTGCTCCTCAACAAACTGGGCTATTATATCGAAATGCCCGTGGTAAAAGAAAGTGGCAGAGCTTCACTTTCCAAAGGATTGCTCAAAAAAGCCAAAGGCTTCGCAGATTTCAACATCCCCTTACTGCATGCCTGGGCTGAAAAAGAAATTCCGGTAGTGGGCATTGAACCCTCTGCCATTCTTACATTGCGCGACGAATACAAAGATTTGTGCAGCGAGGAGTTAATTGAAAAAGCCCAGACTCTTTCCATTCATACGTATATTATCGATGAGTTTATTTGCAGGGAAATGGATATGGCCCATATCAGCAAAAAGCAGTTCAGCAATCAACCGCAAAAAATCTATCTGCACGGGCATTGTCATCAGAAAGCTTTGTCGTCGGTAAATCATACCGTCCGGATGCTTACTTTGCCGGAAAATTACCAGGTAAATGAAATAGAATGCGGCTGCTGCGGCATGGCAGGGGCTTTTGGGTACGAAAAAGAGCACTACGAAGTGAGCATGGCCATTGGAGAGCTGAAACTCTTTCCGGCAGTTCGTGCAGCGGAGCCCGATGCATTGATAGCAGCCCCCGGCACCAGCTGCCGGCACCAGATTTGGGATGGCACGGGTAAAAAAGCCCTGCACCCTATAGATATTTTGTGGGAGGCTGTAAAGTAAGAAGCAGACCGCTATGCCTTTTTATACACAATAGCCACGAGGGTTTTGTCGTCTCCGCCCATGTTCACACTCAATGCGTGAAATTTATTACGGGGAATTTTTATCTGGGCATCCTCCGCCTTTCGTGTCAATTGCTCCCAGATGGTCACGGCCTGATGAACGCCTGTGGCACCTGTTGGGTGCCCCCAGCCAATCAACCCACCGGTAGTGTTAAAAGGGATTTTCCCCTTGTGGGATGTATTGCCCTGCAGGATAAAGTCGGTCCCCTTGCCGGGAGCCGCAAAGCCAATGGCTTCCACAGCCATTACGGCTGCAATGGTAAAACAATCGTGACATTCCACCGTAACGAGATCTTCGTGCGCAATTTCAGCCATCCGGAAAGCCTTTTTTACGGCCGCCTCTGTAGTATGCAACCACACCGGATCTTTGGGCGAACGTGTGAGATCATACACTGCCTGCCCAAGCCCTGTAATTTCCACAGCATCTTTTTTGGCAATCCCGCAACGTTTCAGCCCTTCTTCTGACATAATAGCAATGGCCGAGGCTCCGTCAGAAACTTTGGAGCAGTCATACACATTGAGGTGATCTACGAAAGTATTGGGATCAGGCTCGGTAAAAGCAAGTTTCTCCAGTTCCGTGGTTTTGTTTTCATACTCCTGAGCTGTGGGGCAAAGCCGGGCATTTTCAATGGCATTGCGATACCAGAGTGCCATGGCCTGCCGGGTTTTTTCCCTGCCATATTTCTGAAAGTAGGCTCCTGCCCTGTCGCTGAATTTGCCGGGAAAAAAATGGGCATGCCCCTCTTTGCGTTCCCGGTACCAACCTGCTGCCGAAAGAATGTCAGCGCCATAAACTGCTTTTACTGAGTTTTGCACTTCCACACCTACCACCAGCACTACATCAGCCGTTTCTGACAGGATGGTTTTGATGCCGGTGGCCAGCCCCAGCCCGCCGGTGGCGCAGGCACCTTCAACCCTTACGCAGGGTTTGTTGGTGAGCCCCTCATCGATGAATGGGAAAAAAGCAGCCAGGTTTGCCTGCTTGTTGTAGCGTGCAGCAATGAAGTTGGCTATCACACACTCATCCACGTGATCTGCTCCGCCAATTTGCTCTAATACATGCTGTCCCGCCTCTTTGATATAATCCTCCAGCATGGGACGGGGCTTTTTAGGGTGAAAACTGCTGCGGCCCGTACCCATGGATACGGTATTGTAACCGGCCGTCATGTATATTTTTCTTCTCATTTGCATAGTACTAAAATTTCCTGGTTTGGTAAATTGACAATTATCCGCTGCTATATATAGGGATTAACAGGTCCATAGACATGCTGAAACCCATGCATCACCACCGCATTCACATCATCAAAACGGAAAGCCACTTTGTTTTTCACCAGTCCCGTCCCTATTTCCCGGTATTTCTGCAGGTAATCTTTTGCCATAACAGCACCGGGAGAAGTTTTCTCCTTCAGCTCATCAAAATAAACCCCCAAAAGACTTCCCTTATGCGGATGGCGGACCAGCTCTTTCCAGGGCTTCCATGAAACCGGCAAAGAACCAATATATTCATCTCCCGCCGGGGCAATCTCATCCACACTGATATACCGTTGCTTACCAGTATCAAACACCCCGGTTATCTTCCCTTTTTCATAACTAAAGAATCCGTTGCGGGGAGAACCATCAGGTTTTTGCCCCCCATGACTTCCCAACACCATCATCTTATCAATAAATGCTGAATGAATATTTTCGCCAGTGATATAAGAATTCATTACCGACATGATAAATTGTACCCCATCAATACCCACATAATCGACAAGCTGAAAAATCCCCATCGGCCGCAACAGAAAATCCCTGCTGACTTTGTTAACAATATAAACGGCTTCGGAAAAACTGAATGATTTCTGCAAATCATTGACCAATGACTCAGCATAAAGGATCTCCCGCATGAAGTAGCCGTTTCCGATAAAACCCGCCACATCGTAAGAAGGAACAGATACTTTCCCGGTATTTTTAACAAACTCTGCCACAAAATATGACAATCCGGGATTGGTTGATTCTGTTTTTATTACTTCAACGAGTTTTTGAGTGGGGGGAGGATTGTAAAAATGTAAACCCATGATACGTCCTTCCAGACCAGCCTGCTCATCGAGCCAGACAATAGGGATAGAGGAGGTATTGGAAAAAAACCAGGGCCGGAGCCGGCTGTTGCGGTTAATGGTAAGCATAAGATCTACCTTGAGGTCGGGGCGCTCACTTAAGGCTTCAAATATGATACGGGAGTCGAAGGCAGGCTCAATGCGGGTTCCGGGCCTGATAAGTTCGGTCAGGTTCCGGACATATTCGCGGATTATCTCCTCATTGTCAATCAGATCACTACGATGCTGATAATGTTTGCGGAGGGTTACTATGTTTTTTTCTCCGTACTTAAGAGCCTCATTTCTTACATACCCCATCAGTTCATCCAGGGCTGAATTATCCACATCCATAGCATAAAGAACAAACTGACGCTTGTGATTTTCCGGTTTGAGCTTCTGCCTGAGCATTTCCATGGCTGTAAGGAGTAATATGCCGCGACCCATTTTACCTGCGGCCCCCAATACGGTTACATTTTCCAGTTTTTCCAGGTAATTCATTGCCATACTAAATCACTTTTTTATCTTTCATATTCCTTTGAATTACACCCTAAAGTCAAGCTTTCCGGATGCCTGATTTTGATGGGTAACATGAAGTCAGGGGTTACCCACCAAAACCTTTCTCAACCTTTCCACTGCGGTTTACGTTTTTCCATAAAGGCAAGCATTCCTTCGTCAGCCTCAGGCCTGCCAAACAAACCCGCAAAAGCTTCTGATTCCAGTTCACTGCCAAACTCCATAGAGGTATGGGTGCTTTTTCGTGCCAGTTCTTTGACGGCTTTCACGGCATATTTTCCCCGGGACGCAATTTTTTGAGCCACTTCCATACTGGTGTCCATCAATTGATGGGGCTCTGCAACAATCTGCACAAGACCAAGTCTCAAGGCCTCTTCTGCCGTGATGGTTTCAGCAGTAGTCATCATATACATGGCATTGGAATACCCTACAAGCTTTGTGAGTCGTTGTGTACCTGCAAAACCCGGCATCAGCCCCAGGGTTACTTCAGGCATTCCAAACTTTGCTGTTGTGGAAGCAATTCTCATATCGCAGGCCATAGCCAGCTCACATCCCCCGCCGAGGGCAAATCCGTTTACCGCTGCTATCACAGGAATATCCAGTTGTTCCAGACGTTCAAAAGCCTGCTGTCCTTTACGGGAAAACGTGTAAGCACCAGCAGGATTCATTTCGGAAAGCTCCTTGATATCAGCCCCCGCAATAAAAGCTTTACCCTCGCCGGTAATAATCAGAACACGGATGTCTTTGTTCTGTGAAAGTTCTTTAACTGCGCGGTTAAAATCTGATATTACATCAGAATTCAGGGCATTCAGAGCCTGTGGGCGCGACATGGTAATCAGTGCAATCTTGTCTCTTATTTCTACTTTTAAGCCGTGATACTCCATGGTGTTTTGGTTTTTGATAAATAGTTTGATGAATATCTTTTGCCATTCAATGGTCAATTGACAGCATTTAATCCACTAAAGATAATTTAAATAGATGTACTTACAATGAACATCAATAAATCTATATTATTCGAATATTACCAGAATCCCTCCTATTGTAGTACCTTTGCACCGAATTTTATGACAGGCTAATCAGTGTACAATATGATAATGAGTGATTTTTTCCGTATCACCAGATTCCCAAGCCATGAAGTAGTCATTGGAGAAAGACCCCTTGGAGGTATAAACCCCATCAGGTTGCAATCCATGACCAATACCAACACCCTGGATGTACAGGCGACCATTGCGCAAAGCATCCGCATCATTGAGGCAGGAGCCGATTACGTGCGTATTTCCGCACCCAATATACGGGCTGCTGAAGCACTCAGGGAAATAAAAGACGGAATACGAAAGGCAGGCTTCAGCCATCCGCTGATTGCCGATATTCATTTCAATGCAGAAGTCGCTCTTACAGCTGCCAGGTATGTGGAAAAGGTCAGAATCAATCCCGGCAATTATACCCGAGGAGCCTCCAGAACCAAAACCGATTTCACAAAAGAAGAACTTGCCAAAGAAAAAGAACAACTTTACACCCGTCTAAAACCTCTGGTGCAAACCTGCAAAGAGCATGGAACGGCCATCCGCATTGGTACCAATCTGGGCTCGCTTTCTCCGGCAATCATTTCCCGTTTTGGCAATTCACCCGAAGGAATGGTGCAGGCAACTTTTGAGTTTCTGGAAGCGTTTCGCGAACTGGATTTTCACCAGCTTGTCATTTCGCTCAAGGCAAGCAAACCCATTGTTATGGTGCAAGCCTATGAGCGAATGGTAGAACTGATGGTTGAAAACCAAATGACCTACCCCCTTCATATTGGAATAACCGAAGCCGGTGAAGGCGAAAACGGAAGAATCAAATCAGCGCTGGGTATTTGCAGCCTGCTCAACAAAGGAATCGGCGACACCCTCAGGGTAAGCCTTACCGAGGACCCCGAACGGGAAATCCCCTTTGCCGCCAAATTATCATCGGTTTACCAGATTCCTTTTACCCGGGCCACAGACGAATCAGTCTACAGTCTGAAGAAATCAGGCTTTTACTCCCCGGAAATTCTGGTAACAGAAGATAAACTCAAAGCAGTTGTTATTGGTGAAAACTGCGATGAGCAGACAATATCAGATGGTAAATTACCCCTGGCAACAACTTCCGGTGATATATCCGGAAAACCTGATGTACCGGCAGACTATTGTTTTGCCACAACCCCCGGGCCTGGCATACCCCCATGTGGCAAACAATGGCTCGTAACCCCGGAAACAGCTAAAAACCTGGCCGGACATTCTGTTGTCCTGCTTACAGAATTATGCAGTGAGGAAACACCCGAACTCAACCCAAATACCACAGGATTTTTTATCAGGGGTTGTTGCACTGATACCATACGCCTTACCCCGGCCATGAAAGACAAAAGGTTTCTGGGGATAGTTGCCGACATGAACTCATGGAACGAAGAGGTAAACCTGGATGCTTGGATTGACTTTTCACAGCAACACCACATACCTTTGATTCTCAGGAGGAGTTTTCACACAGCTGACAGTGATGAGTTGATTAGTCATTTTGCTATGTTTGCCGGAAATTACCTGCTGGAGAAAAAAATCCAGGGAATCTGGATGAATGCCCCGGCCATCAAAGAAGACGTAACAGGCATTGCCTTTGGATTTTTGCAGTCGGCAGGATTAAGAATCACAAAAACAGAGTTTATTTCCTGCCCCACCTGTGCCCGTACCTCATTCGACCTTCAATCGGTATTGAAGCAGGTACAAAAAGTATCCAAAGGATGGCCTGGATTGAAAATTGCCGTAATGGGGTGTGTGGTAAACGGACCGGGAGAAATGGCAGATGCTGACTTTGGCTTTGTGGGAACAGGTACCGGGAAACTTCATTTGTACAAAGGACAGCAGGTATTGAAAAAAAATATTGAAATAAGTGAAGCCCCGCAGGCTTTGGTGCATGTGCTTAAGGAAGCCGGTTATAAACCCACCGGAGAGATCCAATAACCTTTTGCATGTTAAAACTACTCCCAAAACATCTCAAATGATAAAAAAAAGCATCCAGTTCATCAACTACCTGTTCTTCCTTTTATTCGTTGGAATCATAGCGATAATACCCTTCCGGATTTTATACTTTGTGGCAGATTTTTTAGCCTGGCTGTTGAGAAGGGTTGTTAAATACAGACTGGCAGTAGTAGAAGACAACCTTTCGCAATCAGACTTGACACTTACACCCAATGAAAAGGATAAAATTATCAGGGAAATATACCGCAACCTTGCTGATGTATTGATGGAGGGAATTAAGAGTTTCAGCATGAGAAGGGCAAGCATCATTAAACGCCATAAAGTGCTCAATCCTGAACTGGTAAACCCTTACCATGCCCGGGGAGACAGTCTGATCCTGGTTACGGGCCATATCGGCAACTGGGAATGGGGAAGTTTATCGGCAGGAATCCAGACCCCCTATCACATCCTGGGATTTTACAAACCCCTGAGAAATAAATTCATAGACCGTTTTTTGCGCTACAGCCGTTCAAAATTCGGCACCTTGCTGGCCCCCATCAGGCAAACCAGCCTGAGCTTTGAAAAACAAAAAGGAACACCCACAGTATTTCTGATGGCTGCCGACCAGAACCCGTCAAGAGTTTCTCGAGCCATCTGGCAAAACTTCCTCGGACGACCAACGGCTTTTTTGCATGGCCCGGAAAAACATGCAGTGAAAAACAACTATCCTGTAATATTTGCTGAAATCAACAGGGTGAAAAGGGGAATGTATGAACTGACCCTTTCAGTGCTTGTGGAGAATCCTATGGAATGCGTCCCGGGTGAGATAACCTCTCTGTATGCTGCAAAACTGGAAAAGTATATCAGACAAAACCCATCAAGCTGGCTGTGGACCCATAAACGCTGGAAGCATAAACCGCCCAAAGAATCTATTTCAGTTAAACGGTCCCTCGATACATCTTATCGACCAAATCTCTGTAGGTCCTTTCAATAGAGTTTCTTTTCAATTTGAGGGTACTGGTCATGGTATCGGACTCAATGGTAAAAGGCTCAGGGAGTAATGCTATCTTCACCACCCTTTCATAGGGAGTAATATGTTGCTGCATAGCATTAAAACGACTTTGCACCAGCCCGATTATCTCTTTGTTTGTAACCAGTTCAGCTTCTTTTGTGAAAGAAATATTATGCGTTTTAGCCAGTAAGGCAAGTTTCTCCATAACCGGCACTACCAGTGCACTCACATATTGACGGTTATCTCCCACCACAATGATTTGTTCCACCAGCTCATCCTGCGACAACAACATTTCTAGTTTCTGGGGAGAAACATATTTTCCCACCGAGGTTTTCATCAAATCCTTGATGCGGTCCACCATGATCAGATTGTTCTGTTCGTCAAGATATCCTTCATCGCCGGAGTAAAACCAGCCGTCTTTGAGCACCTCCGCAGTTTCCTTTTCCTTCTTGTAATAGCCGTAAAACACTGTTCTTCCTTTTATCAGTATCTCGCTGTTCTCCCCAATCTTAACTTCTATTCCAGGCATTACGGTCCCGCAGGTACCAAAAAAATATTCATCATCCCTGAAGCAGGAAACGGTAGCTGTGGTTTCGGTTGCGCCATATCCGTAGTTTACAAAAAGCCCAACAGCGTGGAAGAATTTCAGGGTTGCGGTGTTGATGGCAGCTCCGGCACAAGGGAAAAACCTGACATTTCCCCCAAAAACAGATCTTACCTTTTTCAATACCAGCAAATTGGCAATGCGATAGGAAAGAGCCAGTCCCGAAGGTAAACTTTTATTTCTACGACGGTATTCAATAGCATGCATCCCCTGTTTTACAGACCATTTGAAAACTTTTTGTTTGAAAGGAGACCATTTGCCCATCTCAGTATGAATCCCTTCAAAAGTTTTATCAAAAAAGCGGGGAACCGTGCACATAACGGTAGGTTTTATCCTGGGAAGCTCTTCGATAACTTCTTTGGGATTTTCCAGGAAAACATTTACTGCACCCTGATTCAGAAGATAATGGCTCCACATACGTTCGAAAACATGACTCAAAGGAAGAAAACAAAGGGAGACATCCGAACTGCTTACTTTCAGTCTTTCATCATGAATCCTGAAACAATACATGAAATTGTCCTGCCTCAGCATCACCCCTTTGGGTTCGCCTGTGGTTCCTGATGTGTAGATAACGGTGGCCAGATCTGCTGCGTCATATTCAGCTTCCCGATCCTTTAATGTTGCTTTAATGCCCTGACTGGCGCCCAGTTTCATAAAATCATCAAACCCCATGATTCGGGGGTCGTCAGAGAGGGTGTGGTCGAAGGATACTATCTTTTCAAGGGTGGTATCTCCATCGAGCAGTTCACGTGCAGTGGTAAGTTGTTCTTCACTTCCTGCAAACATTACCTTCATTCCGGTTTCTTTCACGATATAGCGCAACTGGTCAAGGGAAGCGGTGGCATAAAACGGAACCACCACAGCACCCCGTGCCATGATAGCCAAATCGGCCATGAGCCACTGGGGTTTATTCTGACTGAATATTCCTACCATTTCATCCTTTTCAACACCCAGGGCTTGCAGCGAAGATAAAAATGTCTCCACCCTTTCATGCAATTGAAGCCAGCTCAGGGACTGGTAGGTTTTGTCTTCAGCACGAAAGCGAAAAACTTCTCTATTGCCATACTTACTTACACGGTTGAGAAAGAGAGGAATAATGTGCGATTCCATAATTTTTTTTCGGATAGTTAAACTCAAACAATTTTTAATCAAATGTATAAGTTTTTTTTGAATAAAAGCCTGAACTTGAGAATTAAAGTTTCCAACATAGTTTTATCATTACACTACCGTTGAATAAGTTTTTTAGAACAGAAGCCCTAACGGTAAAATAAAAGTGCTGAAGATAACAGAAAGGCATGGTTCCCGGATAATTCTCGTATCCATTGCCGTCAGCATTAACTGACAGAATTGAAAGCCTTATAAAACATGGGGCTTTAGCCCTTTGGTTTGTGGCAACATATTGTCAGTTCTGCTCAACAAAACTGCAATGAATACCGGACATTGCTCCTATCTATTGCCGTCAGTTTTAACTGACGGTTCAGAAAGTCTGATAGAACAGGGAGGCTTTAGCCCCATTATTTTTCCAGGGAAAGATTGCGGAAAATTATAAAACAGAACAAACCACTTATCACGAATATATCGTCAGGGTAATTTTTCTGCCCCCACCGCGGTTGCGGAACTCGCAAAGAAAGATCCCCTGCCAGGTGCCCAGTTTCAACCGTCCGTTGGCGATAGGTATGGTAAGGGAAACGCCGGTAAGAGCCGATTTTACATGTGCGGGCATATCGTCAGGCCCTTCCATGGTATGCTCCAGAAAAGGAAGGTTTTCGGGCACCAGTTCATTGAAAATGCTCTCCATATCCACGCGTACAGATGGGTCGGCATTCTCGTTGATCATCAGTCCGGCAGAGGTATGATGGACGAAAACATTCAAAAGACCTGCTTCCGGCAGCTTGGGCAATGCATCCACCACATGCCGGGTGATTATATGGTATCCCCTTGAATAGGAGGGCAATTGTATTTCCTTCTGAAAAATCATAGCAATGGGATTTGTAGGGTTTATGTTGGTATCCGGTTTATTCTTCCACCCACTGAAACCAGGTCCTCTGGTCAATAATAGGGATGTTGTTCATACGGCAAACCCTCATGGTATGGCCGGTACCTCCGGTTTCAGGCTTGAGCAGATCGTCGTAGAAAATACCAAAAGCGGCGGGCGGCACCCCTTCGGCCCCAATGGCTTTTACGGTATCACGAATGATGTAGGCCGCCTTGATGGCATAAGAGTTGCGATTGCCTCCCACATATTGGTCAATGAGTTTTTCGGTCTTTTTATTACTCTTGGACTGATAAACCACATCCGCTTCAGCGGCCAGATCGATTTCATCCAGGGCTACTGTGTCATAAGCCAGGTTGGTTTTGCGCCGGTGCCCGGTGTAAGGGGTAATTACCTGCAGTCGCCGGTCGTCAATACCTGCCACTCCCTCGCTGAAAAACTGATCGGACCCATCGGCATTTCCACTGCGGAAAAGCATATACCTGGATTTGAAGGCAAGCAGATTGCCCAGCTTCACAAGCTTTTCACGGTCTTCCTCACGCACATTGCGTTTGCCTTCCAGCAAAATGATGGAACCGGGTTTGTCGTAGTGTTGTAAAAATTCACTAAGTTTCATAACTATTCATTTTTTGGAGAGGAAAAATCGTCGGATTTCAACTTCTAAATTACAAAAAATCGCCAGGATTTTTAGGCAAAAGGAATGGGATTTTGTTTTGCAATTCTGTTTATTATGATTATCCACAATCTCTTCACTATTACTTCTTATTGTTATGCATGGAATCTTTTCCTTTGCTGTCAGTTTTTCCAGTTTTACCAAGGTAGTAATTGCGCTGTCCTCAAATTCCTTTCACTTTTTACGGCTTATGCACAGCGCTTTTTTATCTGCACTCTTTAAACCGTCGGCTAAAGCACGACGGCAATAGATAATTTCTTTTTATATACTTTTTATTATTTACTCCACCCGTAAGGTGCTATACCCCTGCCCACCCTTTTCCAGTTTTACCTGCGTGGTGATTCTTTCCTGCATGGCTTCCACGTGCGAAATAACCCCGATGGTTTTGCTGGTTTCGTACTGGAGCTTTTCCAGCGTATCCATAGTCTGGTCGAGGGTGAGTTTATCAAGCGAGCCAAAGCCTTCATCAATAAAAAGACTTTTGATTTCCACTTTGTGTGCTGCCAGATCAGACAATGCCAGTGCCAGTGACAGGCTCACCAGGAAACTTTCACCACCCGAGAGGGATTTCACCGAACGCCGCATATCGCCCATGTGGGTGTCAATGACCACCAGGCTGTCGTCTTCCTCTTCCTGGGGGATGGCCAGCAGGTATCGTTCATTGAGCATTTGCAGTCTTTTGCTGGCTCCCTGCACGAGCTGCTCTAAAGTAAGCTCCTGGGCGAAAGTGCTGAAACGCTTTCCTTCCGCATCGCCAATGTACTTGTTGAGCAGCACCCATTTTTCATTTTGCTTTTTCTGCTGTGCAATCTGGTTCTGCAATCC
>JAABSE010000085.1 GCA_011390575.1 Sphingobacteriia bacterium | reverse complement strand
GGTGGGTTACCGGAGAAACTTCTTTTGAAGTGGAGCTCAATGACCAAACCCGAAATGACTGGTATTATTATATGATTACGGCTCTTAGTCCTTCCAATCAGGAGTCAGTACCGGTGTTTTTCTTTGAAAACCTGCAAGCCGCAGAAAAACGGTAGAGATTTGAGACAATTAACCCAATTGATAATGGTAAATGGGTTATTTGTTAATGACGAGAGAAAAGTGAAAAGAGAAAAGTGAACAAAACCATGCTAAAGACCCAAAGATACCTGGCCCTGGATGTACTGCGGGGTATGACCATTGCTTTCATGATTCTGGTAAATACGCCCGGAAGCTGGCAATTCATCTACCCTCCGCTCAAGCATGCTGCATGGCATGGTTGTACTCCCACCGATCTGGTTTTTCCGTTCTTTCTTTTTGTGGTGGGTGTATCCATGTTTTTCTCTTTCTCCAAATATGAAAACAGGCTAACCAAAGACTCATTGCTACGGATAACAAGGAGGTTTGTGCTGATTTTTGCCATTGGTTTATTTATCAACTCCTACCCGCAATGGATTACCGATTATTCCCAATTGCGGATCATGGGAGTTCTTCAACGGATTGCGGTGGCTTACCTCCTGGCGTCTCTGATAGTACTTACTTTTTCCCGAAAGTGGGTTGTTGTTTGGGGTATTGTTATTTTGCTGGTTTACTGGGCTGTTCTGTTCTTTTTTGGAGGAGAAGAGCCGTATAGTCTTACCGGAAATGTCACCATCCCTTTTGATGGTAAAATTCTGGGCGAAAATCATCTGTATAAGGGCTTCAGACATGATGGACTGGCAGTTCCTTTTGACCCTGAAGGTTTATTGAGTTCTCTTCCCGCTGTAGTTACTGTTTTGCTTGGATACCTGGCAGGATACACAATCAAAAAAACAGAAAAAAACAGAGTGCCGGTAAAACTTTTTATTTATGGTGTTATTTTCACTCTTGCGGGTTTTCTGTGGAGTTTTATTCTTCCCCTCAATAAACCCCTTTGGACCAGTTCTTATGTATTATACACAGCAGGACTAGCTGCGATTCTTTTTGCTGTATTGATATACCTCATTGATATCAGGGGATATAAAAAATGGACTTCCTTTTTTGTAGTCTTCGGATTAAATCCCCTTTTTATTTTTGCTTTATCAGGCATCTGGGCCAAAACGCTATGGTATATTGTCAGGTTTGAGGATGCGCAAGGAACTATCGTTACCGGAAGTGGGTGGTTATATCAGCATGTTTTTGTTCCCCTGGCAGGTAATTGGAATGGTTCGCTTCTCTATGCAATAACCCATGTTGTTTTCTTCTGGCTAATTGGATACATATTGTACAGGAAAAAAATCTTTATCAAGGTATAGACTTCCTGAATTTATCGCTATTTAGACTGAATATAAATAATTGAATTTGTGGTACATAGCATTTATTTCAGTATTTTTATGCTTATTTTTGTAAGCAACAGTGTTTAGTTTGCTTACAAACCAAAAAATACCAGCGTTCGCGATTTACAGGATCGGGGTTTGAAAGTTGAAATTAAAGATTGTAAACAGGTGAGTTCAGTTTTTAATTATAAACCAAATCCAATGTTATGAAAAATCGTTTTACAATCTTTATGATCTTTTTTTCAGGAATCCTTTTCTTATCGCTCACAACCCACACCGGAGATAAAAATAGCGGGCAACCACCTGTCGGTCGCACAGGAGCTCCCTCTGAATCTACATGTGCAGCTTGTCATTCAGGAGGAAGCTATTCGGGAGAAATGAGTTTTTCTTTGGGTGAGAATAACCAACCTGATTATGAACCGGGACAGACCTATACAATCACCTTTAATGGTGAATATGATGCACCCAGGTATGGCTTTTCTATGACGGCTCTTGATGAATCTGAGCAGCCTGCAGGCACTTTTACCCTTTTAAATGCAGATAACACCTCTCTGCAAACCGGAGGAAACGCAAGACAATATGTGGGGCATAAAAATGCCAATGACAACAATTCATGGAGTTTTCAATGGACTGCACCGGATCAGGCTGCAGGCAATATTACTTTTTACTATGTGATCAACGCTGCTGATAATAATAATGGTACCAGTGGCGATTATATTGAAACCGGAAGCTCTGTGGTTTTTCCGGCTGAAGAGCCAGATACATATTTGCTTAGCCTTACCAGTGACCCTGCAGGTGCCGGTAATCTAAACGGAGCAGGGGAATATGAAGAATCGGCTACCGTAAACGTGTCAGCAGTTGCCAACCCTGGCTTTTTGTTCGTAAACTGGACCGACGATGATACCGTCCTAAGCGAAGACCCTGAATTTGTTTATGTAATGCCTGCCAGTGATAAAAGTCTGGTAGCCAACTTTATCATTGACGACACTGTTGATTTTTACACCCTTACCTTTGACGTAATGGATGAGGAAAATGAGCCGGTGCAGGATGCTGTGATTACCTTTGGTACCATTGTAAACGAACCTGGGGATTATGTTTTTGAGTTAGCAGCAGGCTTTTACGATTACAAAGTGGAAAAGCAAGGCTTTATTCCTTTTACTTTCCAGGATTATGAAGTTTCACAGGATGAAACCATAACCGTTATACTTGAGTCAGATGAAACAGGATTAGATAATTATTCTGCAGAGCATGTAAGAATATTTCCCAACCCAGCCCATGAAATTTTACATATTGAAGTTGAAGAAAGGGCCATGGGTTTACAAATTGCAGACTTGAGTGGTAGAATTGTTTTTGTGTCTTATAAGAACTTTACAGCACTTTCCTTGAATATAAGTAATTGGGAAAAAGGTGTTTATTTTGTAATCATCCAGACTCCTGATGGGCAAAAAGCGAGTAAAGTTTTGATTGGTGATTGATTCGTTATATCAATTATTAAGAAAGCCGGAATAGTCATCAAAAGACTATTCCGGCTTTTAATTCTTATGGGGAATATCTTAATTTCCCGGTTTAATCAACTGCCATACGGGGAATTCAAACTCGCTTTCAATGGTAAGTATGTATATTCCGCTTTGCAAGTGAACTGTATTTAGATTTTCGCTGATTTCTCCCTGCATGGAGATTTTTTTTCTTAATACTTCCAGCCCACTACTGTTAAACAATACAATACTCACATCTTTTTCGCTTTCATTTATAAATTCAACTCCGATAACACTGTAGAAAGGATTGGGATAGATGCGCGCAAACATTGTGGTAAAGCTTTGCTCTATGCCATAGTCAGTACCTCCGAGGTTAGTGGCGTAAGATCTGAAATAATAGTCTGTTTCGGGTTGTAAACTTGTAATTTCACTTTCAAATACTCCGGTACCCTCACCATTAATAGTAAAACCTTCATTGCTAATAAGAGTAGGATTGGATTGGGTACTCCATACCACGCCCCGTTGGGTTACCAGGGAATTTCCACCGCTGATAACATCGCCTCCTGCTTTGGCTACATTATGAGAAAGATGCTGAATACCCAACGTGTTTACCCTGGGCATAAAGGCTCTTAATGTGGTAAAAGAACGTTGTGCCCCATAGGAGATTCCTTTGTCCGTTTTAGCATATGCAGAAACGTGATAAGTAGTATTAGGATCAAGATCTGTTAATTCGCTGATGAAAGAATCTGTACCGTCTCCGTCGACGGTAATACCGCTATTAATCTCCAGGGTCATAAGGGGTGAGGTATGCCAGATTACTCCTTTTTGTATTATATGGCTGCCTCCATCATGAGTTATTTTCCCTCCTGAAAGTGCAGTTGTGAAATTTATATCATCAACTTCTGATGTAAATACTGCCGCCAGCTCTGATATTTGATAAGATGCAATTACATGTTTTATTTCCCTGAGCGTTCTGGCGTTATCTCCATCGAAAGGATTTCCCGTGGGTACCATCATATAAGATATATTGGGACCTGAAAAATATGGAACTTCGGTATGAGTTATTCCATCAGCAAAATATTGTCCTGATGTGTATGTCATTACCGAACAATAACGTCCGTTGTCATTACCTGTCCAGCGCCAGCCGGCTGAATAGTAATTTTCCTGCCAATCCTGCCAGACAGTAGGACCGGGTTGAAAATTCTGATCTTTATGATGATGACAACCCATGTTGTGCCCCATCTCGTGAATATGTGTATAAGCCTGAGCTGCCTGTTGCACGCGCGTAATGGTTACTCCGGTATCCGGGGCGCCCAGTTTTGTTGTGAGTAACCAACCTATACCTCCAACATCACTAACATTGGCAAAAACTGAAACCAGATCTGCTTTATGATCATTTCTTAAATCCTTGATTATGGATGAATCTGTGAAATAGCCAAGGTCATTTCCTGAATTTCCGGTTTCCTGAAATTCAAATTCTTCAGAATGAACCAGGGTCATAGTCATTTTCACCTCGCTATTGTCCAATACCAGCTGTGCATTGGCCATGGCCAGAGCCAGAACATTTTCGATTCCTCCTCCCTGATTATTTCCCCATTGTTTTGCGGCAGGTGTATAGAGTATCATTACATCAATGTTTGCCCAATCGTCTGGCCCCAGGTTTTCCGATTTAAGGTATTGCTTTATCTGTTCCTGTTGAATTATATCTTTTTCCGATATTTCGGGTATCAGGGAGGGGGCTCCTTCCAGAATATCTCTGTCACTGGCTGCCATCTCTATAAGGTAATGCTTGTTGTTTTTAGGGTTACTGGTGATTGTATAATACAAATCCAGTCCTGGCAAATAAATTCCAGCAAGGGTATTTTTTCCGGTGGTGGCCATGGTGAAGTATCCCTGCACGTCATCCATGATGGCTGTTAGAGAAACCGAACCATTAACGTTTTTATCCGATCTGCTGATTTGTGCCCGGTAATGCACATCATCAAACAAATTAAGCTCAACTTCATCAATATTCATCAGAGCAGAAGCCTCTTTAAGTTCTTCGTGCAGTTCTATTTCAGCAAATCTTTTTACAATATCGCGTTGTTCGAAAAAATCCAGTTCACCCCGGACATTTTGTTTTTCAGCTGAACGCATAGTCAGCAGGGGTACAGAAACTATATTGCCTGCCTGAATTTCAAAGGTTAATGATACAATCAAACTTATTGCAAGCAGTGAACGAAAAGATAATATTTTACGCATTGAGAAAAGTTAAGTGTGAGAAAAAATAACGGACAAACGTATGAAAAAAAAAGCATCTGTACAAGAAATAACAAGTCATTAAGCAGGGGACAATAACGTGGGCCCAGCCCAATAGAGAATTATAATGAGGAAAAATCCCTTAACGTCTTGTAAGGAGGATACTAAAAATCAAGGATAAACATTTTATGGAAATTCTGAAACAAGAAGCAATTGAGATCGGGCAAAAAAAATCAGCCCCTTAGAAATAATTTCTAAGGGGCTGATTGTGTGGTGACTCCGCCAGGATTCAAACCTGGAACCTTCTGATCCGTAGTCAGATACTCTATTCAGTTGAGCTACGGAGCCATTTTCTGCGTTTGCGAGTGCAAAGATAGTAGGTTTTTTTCAGATTGCAAGAATTTTTTGTGTTTTTTGTCCCCGTATTCTCCAAATCATTCAAGGCCTGATTGTATAGTCTCATTTCTTATTTATAATGAGCCTTTTGCAAAAAAAACAATTTTTTATTGTAAGGATGCATTTGCATCTAATCTTTTTCCATAAGCGCATCCGGGTTTGGTATATTATGCTTTACCACAGCTTTTTTCTTCCACCTTCCTGTCTTGTAATACAGGAATGTAGCTACCAACCCAAACACCCATGCAATGGGAATACCCCACCAGATACCTGTTTCGCCCATATGCTGAGAAAGGAAATAGGAAATAGGTACTCTGAGCACCCAAAGAGAAAAAAGCGTAATAAACATGGGTATTAACGTGTCACCAGCCCCTCTGAGTGTTCCGTGCATCAGAAACATAGCTCCAAAAACAATGTAAAAGGAGCTTACAATTACCAGGTAATCGTAACCAATATCAATAACCAACTGATCATCAGTAAAAAATCCCATGAGCGTTTTTCCATATGTCCACGCTATAATGGTAATCAGGAAAGAATATCCTGTGGTCATAGCCAGACTGGCAATAAGTCCTTTTCTTACCCTTTCAATCTTATTGGCTCCAATGTTTTGTCCTACAAATGTTGAGAGCGCCATCCCAAAGTTCATGGCTGGCAGGGTAGCGAAAGAATCAATCCTCCATGCAATAGAGTAGGCTGCAATAGTAGGCGTTCCAAACATATTTACAATGGTCATCAGGGCAGCCATTCCCAGGGAAACAAAAGTATGCTGCAGACCGGTAGGAATGCCAATTCGCAGACTTTGTCTGAAAACTTCTCTGTCAAAGGATAATCCGGTAAAACTGAATTTGATCAGGGGATGATACCGGTTGAGGTAGATAATCGATAAGCCGAATGCAATGGCTTGTGCTAACACTGTAGCGAATGATATCCCTGCAATACCCCAATTGAAAACAGCTACAAATAACAGATCGAAACCAATATTAAGTATCGTAGAAATGATAAGAAAATATAGCGGAGTCTTTGAGTCTCCCATACCTCTTAAAATGGCGCTGGTGCCATTATATCCGGACATAAAAATCAACCCGGCTACGTAAACGTTGAAATATTGCATGGCCTGAGGGAGCAATTCTTCGGGTAAGCCTATGAGCAGGAAAATCTGTTCTGAAAACACCAGTCCAAGAACCGAAAGACCAATAGAAGAAACAAAAAGAAAAATAAAGGCTGTATCAATAGCTCTTTTTACCTTAATGTAATTCTTATTCCCAAAAAACTGACTGATAACCACATTGATACCAGTAGTAATACCTATCATCAGGCTGATAAGCACAAATATTACCGGAAAGGAAGCCCCTGCAGCTGCAAGTGCTTCTGTACCCAGGTAATGTCCGATAATGAGTGTATCAACGATGTAGTATAACTGCTGGAATACATTCCCAAGAAGCATTGGTAAGGCAAACAGAAGTATTTGTTTTCCTTCGGGGCCTTTGGTAAGATCACGCATGAATTAAAAAGAAAAGCATTGTACCAAAAATGTTATAATTATGATAAGCTTTGGATATATTCTCATTTATAACCATCTCCAAAGCATAATGTTTAAAGTTTTATAGCCTGCAAAAATAGTTTTTTACTTGAAAACATTGAAATAATCTCTGTTAACAGTAAGCTAAATATAACAGAGAAAGATAATCTCTTATGCTTTATAAATTTCGTAAATTTGCCCATTCAAAAAACAATTTGAAAACAAAAGGAAAATTGCAAAAAGATTTACTATGGAATTATCTGTGATTGTGCCACTTTATAATGAAGAAGAGTCTCTTCCCGAGCTCATCTCATGGATATGGCAAGTGACAAATGAAAAATATAAAGCAGAGGTAATTCTGATAGACGACGGCAGCACAGATGGTTCATGGACAGTAATAGAAAAGCTTAAAGCCGAATACCCTTTTGTAAAAGCACTACGTTTTCGGCGCAATTACGGGAAATCGGCGGCCCTGAATGTAGGTTTTGCCCAGGCCGAAGGCAAGGTGGTAGTCACCATGGATGCAGATTTACAGGACAGTCCGGAGGAAATTCCGGAATTGTACCAAATGATATCATCAGGAGAATATGATTTGGTAAGTGGCTGGAAGAAAAACCGGCAGGATCCCCTTTCCAAAACCATTCCCACACGTATTTACAATTGGGCCACACGCATAGCTACGGGTATAAAATTACATGACTTTAACTGTGGTCTTAAAGCCTACCGGCTCGATGTAATTAAAAGCATCGAGGTTTATGGAGAAATGCACCGATACATCCCGGTGATGGCCAAATGGGCCGGATTTAAAAAAATTGGAGAAAAGAAGGTGGCGCATCAGAAACGAAAATATGGAAAGACCAAATTTGGGCTGGAAAGATTTATTAACGGATTTCTGGACTTACTTTCCATTACTTTTGTAACCCGTTTCGGGCGTAAACCCATGCATTTGTTCGGCCTTATGGGAACCTTACTTTTTGCGGCCGGCTTTTTGATAGCATTGTATCTGGCTTATGGTAAGTTTTTTATGATGGAATACCGAATGACAGAAAGACCCTTGTTCTATTTTGGATTGCTGGCCATGATACTGGGAACACAATTGTTTCTTGCAGGATTTCTGGCCGAACTGGTATCGCGCAACGCACCCGACAGAAATAAGTATTTAATAGAAAAAACCACGGAGGAAAATTGGCTAAAATCATCATATTAGGCTCTGCCTATCCCTTGAGAGCGGGAGGGCTTTCAACTTTTAATGAAAGACTTGCGTTTGAGTTCCAGGAAATGGGACATGAGGTAAAAATCTTTACCTTTTCTCTTCAGTATCCTTCTTTGTTTTTTCCCGGAAAAACCCAATATGCCATCAGGCCTGCACCCAAAGACCTTGATATTGAAGTATGTGTAAATAGTATCAATCCATTCAACTGGTTCAAGGTGGCTGCTATGATACGTCGCGAAAATGCAGACCTGATGGTCGTGCGCTATTGGTTGCCCTTTATGGCTCCATGCCTGGGAACCATTGCAGGAAGGGTGCGCAAAAACAAAAAAACAAAGGTTGTTACCATTGCTGATAATATCATCCCTCACGAAAAAAGACCCGGAGACAAATTGCTTACCAGCTATTATGTTAAGCGAAGCGATGGTTTTGTGACCCTCAGCCGTTCGGTTCTTAAAGATCTTGAAGGAATTGACAGAAAAAATAAACCTAAAGTTTTTTCACCCCATCCTTTGTACGACAACTTTGGCGATAAAATTGCACGGGAAGATGCATTGAAAATCCTGAAATTGTCTCCCGAGTACCGATATCTGTTATTTTTTGGCTTTATCAGAGATTATAAAGGACTGGATATTTTGCTGAATGCAATGGCGGAGCCTGAAATTGACGATTTGCCCGTGCGATTGATAGTGGCAGGAGAATTTTATTCTTCCGATCAACCATATCTGAAAATCATCAGAGAAAAGGGGCTGGGCAGCAAAGTAGTTTTGCATACCCACTTTATTCCCAACGAACTGGTTGCAGCATATTTTTGTGCCAGCGATTTGGTGGTACAACCCTACAAGGATGCTTCTCAGAGTGGTGTTACACAGATAGCCTATCATTTCGGAATTCCTATGGTGGTATCTAATGTAGGGGCATTGCCTGAAATGGTTCCCAATATGGTTTCAGGTCTTGTGGTGAAACCATCTCCTGCTCATGTGGCAGGTGCCATTTACAAGTTTTTTAACAGAAATCTTTCTGAAGAGCTTGAAAAGGGCGTTGAAAAGCAAAAGCAAAGGTTTTCCTGGAAAAATCTGGTACAAGCTATTTTTCAGGTAGCGGGCATGAAGTAACAAAAAACCAATGTATTATGCAGGAAGAAATCATCCACTCAATAAGGGAATCCATTGCTGTAAAAGAGCAAGTTCTAAAGGATCCGCAGCTTCAACATACCCTTGAGGTAGCCATCAGGTTAATTGTAGATTGTTTTCGCAATGAAGGCAAGGTTTTGTTTTGCGGCAATGGCGGAAGTGCAGCAGATGCTCAGCATCTGGCAGCTGAGCTATCCGGACGGTTTTATTACGATCGCGCTCCCCTGCAGGCTGAAGCGCTGCATGTTAACTCTTCATTTGTTACGGCTGTTGCCAATGATTATGGCTATCAACATGTTTTTGCCCGCATGGTAGAAGCATGGGGCAAAAAGGATGACATTCTGGTGGCCCTTTCTACTTCCGGTAATTCTGATAATATTAACCTGGCCATAGAAAAGGCAAAACAATTACAGATGAAAGTAATCGGGTTTTCAGGTGCAGAAGGTGGTAGCATGGGGCCACTGTGTGATTTATTACTAAAGGTTCCCTCAAAAGATACACCACGCATCCAGGAATCCCATATTCTTCTTGGACATATTCTTTGTGAGCAAATAGAAAAGGATTTGTTTCCGAAAAGCTGATAATCAAGCCCGTATGCTGTAAGGATACCTTACACTGCTGTGGTTCAGCATGGCCTTAAACCTGGATTTTGACATAATCCATTAATAAAGGTGAAACAAACGTAATGACTTTCAAAACTTTTCAATTACATGCAAAATTCCTTATCAATTGATAAATCATGGAGTCTTTTTCTGGACAGGGATGGAGTGATCAACGTGAGGAAGTTAGATGCCTATGTATTAAAACCTGCCGACTTTATATTTTGTGAAGAAGCAGAAAACAGTATTTCCAGGCTTTCACAATTGTTTGGGCCAGTGGTTGTGGTTACCAATCAGCAGGGAATAGGCAAGGGGTTGATGAGTGAAGATGATTTGCAAGCAATTCATACAAAGATGGTTTCGGGCATAGAAGCAGCCGGGGGGCGTATTGACAAAATATATTATTGTCCCGAACTTAAAGAGGCACACAGTTTTTTTCGAAAGCCCGCGCCGGGCATGGCTCTTAAGGCAAAAAAAGATTTCCCTGTAATACAATTTAAAAAATCTGTGATGGTGGGTGATACCATCAGTGATATGAGGTTTGGCAAACAACTGAAAATGGTTACCGTATTCATTGGTGATGAAAAGGAACTGATTTCAAAGAATCACAAACTTATTGATTATGCTTTTTCCGGACTCAAAGAATTTGCTGATTTTCTCATACGCCCTTAAGTCAGAGCGAATTTCGGCTCATTTCAGTTCCGTTTTCTTCTTAACAATGATTACGTGAAACCCTCGTTACTTTTTGCAGGCAAATGATTATTTTTGCACTGGTCTAAATTTATATGATGAGAAATTTGAATGTAATTTTTATTGTTGTTATTTCTGTTTTCATGTCTGGTCTCACATATGCCCAGGAAAATGATTTCAATGTAAAAGATGATGAAGGTCAGCGACAGGGCATATGGCGTGGATACTTTGCCAGCGGGAGCCTGAGATATGAAGGAAGCTTTGCAGATGATGAACCTATCGGAATTTTCAGGTATTACTACCCTGAGGGCGAGTTGAGAGCCGAACTGATTCATCAGGAGAATGAGGAACAAGTGAAAGCAACGTATTATCACAGGAACAATACTGTACTGGGAGAAGGTTTCTTTGAAAACCAGGAAAAAGAAGGTTTATGGAGATTTTTTACCGAAACAGGAATTCTGATCCTGGAAAATTATTACCAGAAGGGTGAAAATCATGGAGTGTGGAAAACTTTTTATGACGATGGTACCCAGGCCGAAAAAATTACCTGGCATCGGGGAGAAAAACAAGGGCTATATGAAAGATATTATCCCAATGGGAATATACAGATTCGGACCCATTACGAAAATGATATGCTTAACGGGAAATACGAAGTTTTTTACGTAAGTGGCGAACACCGGGTTATTGGTAACTACAAGGATAATTTGAGTGAAAATCAATGGACCTTTTATGCAAAAGACGGGGATGTGCAAAAAAAGATAAAGTATGCAAACGGGCAAATTATTGAAGAGGAAATATTGATTGAAATGGAAGATGAAACCATTCCTCTCAGACCAGGACCAAGTTTACATGAAGACTCTTTTTCTCCAGATGGATTTTAGTTTTTTTAGTTGACTAAAGGATTTTATTTATCTTTATGCATCAGCGAAATAAGGCTGTCATCAACAAAAAAGTCCAAAAAAATCATAACCCAATGGATAAATCAAAAGACACTTTTTCAATCCTGTTGGTAGTAATGCTAATGGGCATGCTGGTATCTTCCTGTGAAACCAGTGAAGGAGAACCAGTGTATATGGGGCATGAGTATTTTGGACATACACATGGGAAATGGCTTGTATATGAGGTTGACAGCACGGTTTACGATGACTTTCTGGAAGAGGTGTTTCACTATGAGTATCAGGTAAAGGAAATAAGCTCCCGGTATACAGAAGCTTTGACAGGAGAGGACAAAATGGTTCTGGAGAGATTCTACCGCGAAAATGACGATGCCCCCTGGCAGATAAAAAATGTATGGATATCACAGTTAACCACTACCAGAGCACTCCGAACGGAAGAAAACATAACCTACGTAAAGCTGTCTTTCCCTTTATGGATAAACCCTGAAACTCTTAACAGAGGAAATCAGTGGGATGGAAACCTTTACAATACCCAACCCGCTCAGGATTATGTTATAACTCATTTACATGAGCCCATGCAGCTGGGAACAATGGCTTTTGATTCAACCCTCAGTGTGCTGCAAAAAGACTTCTATACGCTCATTGGGGAAGAGTTTCAATCCGAGACATATGCAACTAATATTGGTATGATTAGAAAGGAATTTGTTGAACTAAGCACAGATATTGATGGAACCATAATCAGGGGAGTTGATTACAGTTACGAATTGATAGACTACGGATTTGAAGATTTTTAGCGCGTAAATATTGATTTGAACATATTTTCTGCAAGTTCAGTTTATTATACAAAACGTCAACGATGATGCGCAGAATTTTATTTGCCATTGCACTATTGTTTTTTGCCGGTAAATTATGGGCAGAAAAACCTGTGATGATTTGGGTTGAGTTTGCAGATAAAGCTAACAGCCCCTATAGTCTTTCGCAGCCTCATGAGTTTCTTTCCCCCCGGGCCATTGAAAGAAGACAAAAGCAAAATATTCCAATCGATTTTTATGACATTCCTGTTTCAACTACCTATATAGATATAATTACAGGTGAAACAGGCATGGAATTGTATTATACCAGCAGATGGTTTAATGGTGCATTGTTTAAAGCCGAATCACCACAAGCAGCTGAAATGCTTTTTCAGTTTGATTTTGTTACTTTCAGTGAAATTGCTAAATCTGAAGTCCAGGAACCTTCAATAAAATCAGGAACTCAAAGGTTAGAGATGCCCGACACAGGAGACAAATTCAATTCATATGAAAGTAGTTTTCCTTATTCAGGCAAAAAGGATTTTAAAAATATGGGTGACTATGGCTCAGCAGAGGGGCAAGTAACCATGGTTAACGGGCAAAGTTTGCATGAAAGAGGTTACTGGGGTGAAGGTAAGGTTATAGCAGTGCTGGATGCTGGTTTCAGGGCCGTGGATACTCTCAGGGCTTTCCAGAACTTATGGCAGCAAAACAAAATACTTGGCTATTATGACTTTTCACAGGCCAGGGAAGAATTATTCCAGGGCCACAGCCATGGTTCATTTGTTTTGTCCGTTATGGCAGCAAGCCTTCCGGGCGAATATTCAGGTGTTGCTACGGAGGCTTCATACTGGCTTTTACGTACCGAAGAAGCAGCATCAGAATTCAGGGTGGAAGAGTACAACTGGCTTGCGGGAGCTGAGTTTGCCGATAGCGTTGGGGCTGATATCATTAACTCTTCATTGGGATATACTGTATTTGATGAACCCGCTCAAAGCTATACCTATAATGATTTGGACGGAAATACAACAGTAGTTGCCAGAGCCGCAAACATGGCATTTAGCAGGGGAATACTGGTAGTAAACAGTGCCGGAAATTACGGTTCTCAAAACTGGAAATATATTGGCTCCCCGGCCGATGCACATGGCGCTTTAGCTGTGGGAGGTACCAACAGTGAAGGCAGCAGAGCTTCATTCAGTTCTGTAGGTCCCACAGCGGACGGCAGGGTGAAACCCCAGGTAATGGCACAGGCACAGGCTGTTTCGGTTGTAAATACGATGGGATCCATAGGTAATGCCAATGGTACCTCCTTTTCTGCCCCAATCATCTCCGGTATGGCAGCTTGTTTATGGCAAATGTTTCCTGATGCTTCCAATACGCAGATAAAACAAGCCATTATAAGAAGCGCAGACAAATATCTCATACCGGATTCTTTGTATGGCTTTGGAATACCCAATTTCAATTATGCCATTACTTTTCTGGAAACAGAACTGGAGGATACCGAAAATCTCAGGCTCGTTTCAAACCCGTTAACGCCGCAATCTGCCATCGCATTCTATGCTTATGCGCAGGAAGCAATATCTATTGAATTAATTAACAGCAACGGGCAAAGAATATGGGCCAAAGATAATTTTGCCGTATTTCCAGGTTATAACGAACTAAGACCTTTCTCAGATATAGCAGGTTTGTCGCCTGGCATGTATCTCATCAGAGTTAATTTCCGCAATAGGGCCGAAATGCTAAAAGCCATCAAACTCTAGCACATTCATTTTACACATATCTTTAGTGACAAGATAAACGACATTCTTTTTTTCTGTTGTGGTATTTCTATAGAATTTGTGGCTAGGACTCGAAATCTTTGAAGTAACGTATGTTGGAGATGTGTTTTCCGTAACGCTATAACCCATATTATTCGCTATTTATCGAATTATTTTTGATGAAAAAAGAATAACTTACCCTGTAAAGCACCTGAAATATCTTTTCGTGCGTTTATTATTCCTTATCTACATGCGGTATTATAAATTCTATGCGATTCTCAGCGGGGAATACACGGACTTGAAACATTTACCGTCCATTGTCAGATGCTCATCTGGAATAACACATATTCGACTTTTCCAAAAACATGGTTTGATGAGGGTTATCTGTGCCAATAACACACCTGATAAGTCATCAGAGATACTAAATATTACAACTACACCAAATTAATACCCAGGCCAGGTAGGAGGAGAGCACAATAATCTGTACCCTCAAAGAAAGACTAATTAACATCTGTAACACGAAAAACTGACATGTATATTATCAGCAATATCACATTTGTAATCTGTCATGTTGTTCACAATTGTATACCACATCATATTGTCGCAAAAGTGTACTGAGTCTGTTAAATGTCAGGTATACAATGATATAAGTTTAAATAACTGTTGTGTTATTGTGAATTTGGCTTTGTAAACTATTTTCATCATGGTAAATTAGCTGAAAAGGTTGTTAAATAAATAAAAACACAACTTTATATTACTAAATACCAATTTATTATGAGTTTTACCTGCAAATTTAGTTCAAATATACCTTTAAAGTTTACTCTCAGGTCTATTACAGGCCAGATTATATAAAAAGTATTATATTACACTGATATGCAAGTTAATATGCCATACAACTAAGGTATTGATTTAATTGTTTGGTCATTACATTTGTAATTTCGCTAAAAAACAGTAAATTTACATTCATAAACAGTAGAGAAAAGCATGCAGTTCATTTGTGTAAACATTAAAATGTTACAATGGTAAACCGGATACAGGAAATTTTAAAAAAGTACAATTTAACAGCAGCCCGATTTGCAGACCAGCTGGATGTACCCA
>JAABSE010000084.1 GCA_011390575.1 Sphingobacteriia bacterium | reverse complement strand
ACTTATCTGCTGGCTACCTTTCATCAGGCCGAAAACCTCGACGATGAGGAAAACCTGCAGGAGATCATGGGGATGATAAAAAGGTTGAGCGAGAAATGCAAAGTAGTCTGGTTATTGCCGGGGTATATCCACAAACGATTTTTAAAGGAAAACCGATTCAAAAATTTGCCGGCCAATGTATTACCCACAGGTCCGTTGCCCTACATCGACTTCCTGGCACTGATGTACGGTGCCGAAGCGGTCATTACCGACAGCGAAGGAATCCAGGAAGAGACCACCTACTTGAGTGCCCAGTGCATTACGGTAAAAAAATATACCGAGCGGATTGTTACCATGGACGTGGGGACCAACCAGCTGGTAGGTTTTGATTTTGAGAAGGCAGAAAAAGCTGCCGAAGATGTGCTGAAGGGCACCCTGAAGCCCGGTCGTATCCCCGAGATGTGGGACGGCAAAGCCGCCAAACGCATCGTGGAGATACTTATAGAAGAAATGGAAGCTTCTTAAGTGAAAAGTTAATAGTGAAAAGAAAAAAGTTGCGTTTTTGTTAATGCACCGTGGTCTGATGACTTCCGGCTCGTCCGACCACTAATCTCAGATGCTTCCCTCTCGAAAAGAGCCCCACAGCTGAGCGGAATTTGCAATTCCGCTAATCCCTGCACTTAAGCTTCACTCCTGCCTTTCACCTTTCACCTTTCGCTACTACTCCTCACCAAAATTGGTAATCTCCTCCGTCAGCGTAAAGTCAAAATCAGGATATTCGTAGAGCGATGGGCGGGGTTCTGTTTCGCCGATGCTGTAACCCCATATGGTTTCATATTCCTTGCGGTCTTCACCCATTTCCTCCAGCTGCTGCAGGTAGGTGTTGATGGGTTTGGATTCGGCAATCACAAACTTGCCCAGCTTTTCGATGATGGGGCTGTGACTGCGGGTATGGTCATGGTCGAATTCCAGGATGCGGCGGCCATTGCGCGTGATACCAATAACGCGGTAGGTCATGCTTTTGCCCACACCGGGCAGGTTGAGCACATTGCGGTCGGTGGCCAGGAACGGCAGATCAGCCTTTTGGCGTAAATCGTTGATGTGTTCAGTCATACGCTCTGCCGTTTGAGGAAACTCCTTCACGTCAGCCAGGTATTGCTCCGGAATCACGCCGAACACTTTTTCTTCCATTTGTTCCTGTGTAGCACGGGCATTGGTGGCAAACTTGGAACTGTTCTCCATGTATCCTTTAACCGAAAAGGTATAATAAGGCATTACGCCAATGTCATTAAGTTCTTTTCTCAGCCGTGCAGTATGTCCGCGGCGGGAAGAAGGAGCTGTAAATACCAGCTGGTTGGCTACCATCCATCCTGCACCTCTGAGCCTTTCGATACCCGTGCGCGCCTCAGGAGTGATTTCCATGGGCGACTGAAAATGGGTTTGCACCACAAATTCCTTGATGCCGATGGCAGAGGCCTTTTTCTTGAAACCTGCCAGAATATCGGCCAGTTTTTGGGTGATTCGCATAGGCAGATAAACGGGCAGTCGCGTTCCCAGGCGTATCCTTAATATTTCTGCATACTTTTCACCGTCTTTTCGCTGTTTGTTGGCTTCTTTTTTGCGCAGGGCCATTTCATATACAGCATTAAGGATTTTCTCCAGTGATGAGTCAGAACTCATCAATGCATCGCCACCGGTAATAAGGATGTCACGAAGACGTGAATCATCCTCCCAGTATTTCATGATTTGCTGCAACTTCTCATCCCACGTTTCTTTGGGTTTGAGCTTGTCGAGATCGAAGTTGAGATGCCCCCGCTGGAAATCGTACATTCGCTGGCACGAAGCACACAATCCGGCGCAGGCACGTCCCATGGTATCAGGGATAAGAATCGCTACTTCGGGGTAGCGGCGGTGCACATTATGGCGTGTGGGGAGAATCCAGCCTGCGGCATTGGGCTTGCCCGGCTCAACAATATCTTCTTTTTCCCATGCCACGATATGCCCGAACTCATCCACCAGTTGTTTGCTGTAAAGCACATAGTAACGGATGGCCAAATCGGCTCCTTTTACATGATCCGGTACGTCAACGTTGAGCAAAGAGAGATAGTAAGGATTGATGAAAAAGGGGATGCCCCGGTGTTTGGCTCGTTGCAGCACTTCCATGGTTTCTGCATCCAGAGAATTGCCCAAAAGCTCGTTGAGAAGCTCCGGGCTGCGCACGGCAAAGCGCAGGTGAAAAACATGATCTTCCCACCATTGATGCATCTTTTCAATCTTTTCTTCCCATGACAGTTCTTTCGGGAATGTAAATTTGGGGCTTTTGATCTCACCGGCATCAATCTTGCGTGCAAGCACCTCTATGATTCGGGCTTTATTCTTTTTGCGGATTTGGATGATTCCATCTTCCAGCCCCGAGGGATGTCTTTCCATCCAGTGGATTACCTGTTCTTTGTCGGGGTCTGGGCGCCGGGTTTTGCCGCTGAATTGCCTGAACAAATGTATCATGTCCCTGAAGAAATTGCTTTGAGCTCCCCCTTTTCCATGCTGCGCCCCCAGCCATAACATTTTGAATGGTTCAGAAACCGCCCTTTTTCCTCTGAGGTTCAGATCTTCAATTTGTATGCCCGCATGGTCCAGATAGTCCATTATGCGGATAGCGCCATAGTCTTGCCAGGTGAGCTTTTCCATGGCTTTCCGGCCCCTGGATTCATTTTTATAAAACGACCACGCAGCAGGATGGGATTCCATATATTCCATCACCCATAACCGGATGGCATTTCTGACCTCTTCAAGACTATCATGGGTAAGCAATATCTTCTCCAGTCGGGGGGTTTCTTTCAGAAGCTTATGGAGAAGCTTGCGGGAAGAAACAGATATGGGGGTGTTGTCTAATGCGTTGAGTGTTGAATTGATTTGTGTTTCGAACATATCGGATGAGGACAATAATGATGACTAACTATTGGAAACAGAGATATATTTTTGTGTTGAGCTACCGGATACAGGAAAAGCAGAACCGCTTTCAGTATTTTTCCGGAAAAAGGGTTTCAGGGCAGCGCCCGGAACATTGTATAAAAACCACGGTAAAAAAACAATCGGATAATTACCGGATTTTGGCTGCAAAGTTACAAAATTTCAGCGAAAAATGAAAGGGGGGCTCCCGGCTTATCTCCTCAGCAGTTTTTTGATGGCAGGCCGCAAGGTTTCCCTTGCCTCACGGTCTATGGCCAGCACGGCAAAAGCGAAAACTGCCAGAAACAGGGCGCTGATGGTGTAGTCTGCCAGAAAATGAATGGAGGGGATATAAGTGTGTATCTTGTAAAGAACCAATGCCGCAATCATAAAGAGGAAAATCCGACCAATATCGTAGGGTACGGGATAGTGTTTACGGGCCCACAGCCACGAAATCAGTGTCATGAACATGTAGCAAACCAGGTGTGCCCATGCCGAAGCATAATAGCCCATAACGGGGATGAGCATCACGTTGATGAGGACGGTGATGCCTGCGCCAATCACTGCAATGTAGGCACCAAAACGGGTTTGGCCGGTGAGTTTGTACCAGATGGATAGGTTAAAATAGATGCCCAGAAAAATGTGAGCCATCAGCAGGATAGGCACCACGCCCAGGCCTTCCCGAAAATCTTTGCCAATAAAATACTGGATAATATCCATGTAAAGCATGATGCCCAGGAAAATGAACAGGCAGGTAACCACAAAAACCTTCATCACCCGGGCATACAGGGCTTTGGCGTTTTCATTTTTATATTCGGCAAAAAAGAAGGGTTCGGCAGCAAAGCGGAATGCCTGGATAAACAGCACCATCAATACCGATACCCGGTAAGACGCACCGTAAATCCCCACTTGTGACATGGCAATGTCTTCGGGAAGCATATATTTGAGCAGAATTTTATCCAGCGCTTCGTTGAGAATTCCTGCAAGGCCTGCCACCAGCAGCGGAAGGGCATAAAGCAGCATGTGTTTCCAGGTAAGATAAGAAAAAACAATTTTCCCCTTGAAAATGACCGGCAGGAGCAATACTGCTGTGATACTGCTGGCCACCAGGTTGGAAATAAACACGTAGCCCACTCCGGTTTCAGGGTTGTAGATGGAAGATACCATGGCGGTGACACGCGAACTCCCGTTCTCCATCAACCATGGACAAGCCATGACAAAGAACAGCACCAGGATGATGTTGACGCCAATACCCATGAGCTTGATGAAGGCGAAGTGGATGGGGCGGTTTTCTGCCCTGAGTTTTGCAAACGGGATGGACATGAGGGCATCCAGCCCGATGATAATGCCGAACCAGAGTACGTATTCCGGATGATCGGGATAACGCATCACTTCTGCTATCTGCTGGCTAAAGGTAGTGGTGAAAAGAACAAAAAGAGAAGCAATGAAAAAAACGGACACCAGGGCAGTGCCAAAAATTTTATTTTTCTCTTTCACTTCCTGTTCAGAAAACCTGAAATAGGCGGTTTCCATGCCGTGGGTCATGATAACAATCAGGATGGCAACGTAGGAATACATCTCGGCAATAACCCCAAACTCATGGGTGAGAAAATAGTTGGTATAAACAGGTACCAACAGGTAATTGAGCAGTCTCCCAATGATGCTGCTCACCCCGTAAATTGCGGTTTGCCCTGCCAGGCGTTTGATTGCGTTTGTCATGGCCCTAATTCAGTTGTTGCAAAGGTGCGAAAAATATCTGAGAATTATACGCGCTCATTCCGTCGGATAAAGCCATCGGCAATGGAAAAGAGTTTGCAAACTAATTGACAGAAAGAAGGGGAATAGAGAAAACCTTAAACTTATTCAATTCTTCATATTCAGCACTGCCCTAATCTATTGCGGTCAGTTTTAACTGACGGACAGGAGATGCTGAGATGACAGAGGGGCTTCAGCCCATTCTCCTAAAATCCTTGAATGACATGATTGATATGGGGCTGAAGCCCCTGGTGTGCTGTAATAGCTCATTCCGTCGGCTAAAGCCGTCGGCAATGGAAAAAAGTCTGCATGCTAACAGACTGAAAAGAAGGGGAATAGAGAAAATCTTAAACTTATTCAATTCTTCATATTCAGCACTGCCCTATTCTATTGCCGTCAGTTTTAACTGACGGACAGGAGATGCTGAGATGATAAAGGGGCTTCAGCCCCATTTCCGGAAAAATATTAAAAATACAGACGAGACTTTAGTCCCATTTTCACACCAGATGTGTGGCAGGAATAAACTGTTTGGGTTCACTTTTCACAAAACTGTCCGCATCCGAACGGTGTATGACCTGTATCGTACACTAAAGCACTGTTGTTTTTACAGGTTTTAAGGAGGTAGGGTTTGTAAAGCACACAAAAACAGTATATTAAAACGTTTGGCACAAAAAATGAAATGATTAAGGCAGATTACAACAACTTAGAAACTTAAAAAATTAACCCATAAAACCTACAGAGATGAACACACTTACAAAAATTACCCTGACCGCAATGATGATTATCGTTTTGACCAACGTAACCACCGCAAGCAATTTTAATACGTTCAAAATGTATCTTTCAAAAGGTAAAAGTATCGAAGTATTCGTAAAAGTTGAATCGATGGTGGAAGAAAACCTGCCCGTTATTCACAATATACTCAGCAAAGAAAAGATGCAGGTAGCAAACCAGCCCCTGAATCTTCCGGTAAAAGAAGAACAACCTGTTGAAGAAGATATCATTACTGTTCCTGTAAATACAAGCTGCGCATCAGATGTTTACCTGGGAGCTTTGGTGAGCGAACTGAGCCGCCCCGAAAAGGAAGTAGATGACCTGGATTTTGACACCCACGAGGTTTTTGAAAACTACATGGCAGATAAGCACTACGAACTTACTCCCGACCAACTGAGCCAATTTGTAAAAAAGGAGCAGGAAGTAAAAGAAGATGCCACATTTCAATCACTGATGCAGGCAGTTTCCAAATAAACACAACAACGAGTCCGGTTCAATGCCACACAACTTTAAACCACACAAACAAAACACCATTCCTTACCACAACCTGATTTGCCCCTACAACCTGAAAACAAGTACACCTTCTGCTGACCACAGAAGGTGTTTTTTTGGGCTTTAGTCAAGGCATGAGCTTAGTTTTATAAACCCTGGAGGTTTCCAAAACCTCCAGGGTTTTGTCTGCAGTAAGTTTTTAGTCAAGGCATGAGCAGTAGTCATACCCTGACCTTCCAACCAAAGGGCACAAAACATTTTACGAACAAATCCTGTTTATTAGTAACTTTAATCCAGGGTTTGAAAATACCGGATGTGCATGGGGAAAAACACCTTCCCCGAATTATTAGCATTTCAACCCTAAAAAGAATTTTCTCACAGTACGTTTTATCAACAAAAAAAATCAATCATATGAACAGATTTCTTTTCCTATCCGTTTTTGTGGCCGGATTTCTTTTTTTGTCCGCTTGTGATAAAGAAGATGAAACTTCCGACCGCTTCACCTTGCTGACAGGAGTTGCCTGGCAGTCCGACAGTCTGCTTATCAATGGCCAGGATGCCAGCGGTCCGGGTGAAATGCTGGAAGATTTCCGCGGTACCGCCCTTTTCC
Organism: Sphingobacteriia bacterium; assembly: GCA_011390575.1. Classification (GTDB taxonomy): domain Bacteria; phylum Bacteroidota; class Bacteroidia; order Bacteroidales; family UBA7960; genus SKVR01. The sequence continues at coordinate 9,083 of JAABSE010000084.1, read as the reverse complement.
GGGAAGATTATACCGGAACCTTTGGCAACTACGAAGGAACCTGGAGCTTTGCCCAGAACGAAACCGAGCTGGTCATCCGCTCCGACAGTTTACCGATTCCTATGTTGAGCACCAAAATTCAGGAACTCACACAGGAGTCGCTCAAAGTAACCACTTCATTCCCTGATTTGCAAAACCCCACCGGTCCGGCATTACAAATCAGGTTAACCTTTAAAGCAGAATAATGCGTTTAGCAGTCTTCTGGTTGATAATTTTCTTTTCATTTACTGTGTCCATGGCTCAAAACGGGGTCGTGCAGGGTACCGTAACGGATGCCCAAACCGGTGAACCCTTACCGGGCGCCACCATCATTTTTGATCGCAACCAGGGCACCGTTACCAATCTCAATGGGTTTTACCGTTTCAGCCGGCAGCCCGGGAAAGCTGTTGTCAGGTTTCAATACCTGGGTTATAAAAGCACCGGAACAGAAGTTTTCCTGCCGGAAGGAGATACCCTTACCATAGATAAGGCTCTTGAGCCCGATATTACCCAGATAGATCAGGTGGTAGTGAGTGCGGGCAGGGCAGAGCAGCGGGTGGCAGAATCCACAGTCTCTATGAGCATCATCACTCCGCAGCAATACACCGCGGCCCATATTACTGACAGCCGCGAGCTAATCAACAAAAGCCCCGGTATTGAAGTGATCGACGGGCAGGCGGCCGTAAGGGGAGGAAGTGGTTTCAGCTATGGGGCAGGTTCGCGTGTGCTCACGCTCATTGACGGATTGCCCGTGCTGGCAGCCGATGCAGGTAGTATCAGATGGCAGTTTCTCCCCATGGAAAATATCTCGCAAATTGAAATCATCAAAGGGGCTTCTTCCGTATTATATGGTTCTTCGGCTTTGAATGGTGTCATTAATTTTCGTTCCGCCAGAGCCACCGAAGAGGGGCGCACCTCCTTTTTCATGGAAACCGGGCTTTTTGACAGCCCTCCCAATCCCGGTTATAAGTGGTGGGGCAGCCCACGACTGTTCCATACGGCATCGCTGGCACATCTTCAGAAATACGGGAATACAGAAGTGGGTGCCGGGGCATTCGTTTCGCTCAACAATGGATACCGTAGACTCAATCATGAAGATACCTATCGTTTTAATGTAAATATCCGACAGGATTCTCCTGCCCTGGAGGGTCTGCACTTTGGGTTGAACACCCTTGCCGGATACACCGATAAACGCGATTTTGTGTTGTGGGAAGATGCGGATACAGGTGCACTCAGACACGATGAATCTACCTCCATCAACCTCAGGGGAACTTTCCTTGCCATTGACCCTTTTATCGGATTGCACTCCGGTGGGAGCTCTACGCACGATTTGCGCTCGCGTTTCCAGCTTACCGACAATACCTATCCCGATGCTACCAACAACGAAAGTACTGCCCTTTCCTTTCTTACCGAATATCAGTTTGGATACAGCATTAATTCATTGCTGAACATCAATGCGGGGTTGCACCAGCAAACAACCCGCGTGCAATCAGAATTTTACGGCGATCATGACGCCCTCAACCTGGCTGCTTACCTGCAGGGCGACGTTTCTCCGATTGAGAAGCTGAAGCTTGTAGGGGGAATCCGTCTGGAACACAACAGCCTCAACGGAGAAGCGGACGATTTGATTCCGTTGTTCAGGGCCGGAGCCAACTACATGGCCGGAAATTACACCTTTTTGCGAGCCAGCTGGGGACAGGGGTATCGGTTTCCCTCCATTGCCGAAAAACATGCTGCCACCACCCTGGGAGCTGTACGGATTTTTCCCAACCTGTTGCTGCAACCCGAATCGGGATGGAATACTGAGGTCGGGGTGAAACAGGGCGTAGTGGCCCTGAACTGGGACGGGATGGTGGATGTGGCCTTGTTCTATTCCCGGAATAAAGATCTCATTGAATATCTGTTCGGCGTTTTTCCCGACCCCGTTTCCGGACTTTCCATGCCCGGGTTTCGGGCCGACAACACCGAGTATTCAAGAGTGTACGGTATTGAGACAGAATTTCTCTTTACCCGCAAATCCGGTTGGTTCGAACATACCCTCTCCGGAGGATATCTCTACACCTACCCCGTGGAGTTTAACCGGTCAACAGGGAAGAATACCGGGACATGGCTCAAATACCGCAGGAAGCATTCAGCCCAACTAAGTATCGCCTCCCGGTACAAAAATTTTCAGCCGGGCATCGACCTCTTTTATCGATCCCGCACCCTGAATATTGACGATGTTTTTCTCAATCCAGGAACCCGGGAGGATATCCTGCCGGGATTTTATGATTACTGGCTCAGCAACAATACAGGCTATTTCCTGGTAGATGTGCATCTGGGGTATCAAATCAACGCTCAATACCAGATTTCGGTGGCAGTTAAGAATCTTGCCAATACCGAATATATGGGGCGGCCCGGAGATATCAGGCCTCACAGAAATTTCAGCCTCAGATTGAGTGCTATGTTCTAAGTTGACCTTTTTTCGTTAAATTTGCGCATAATAAAAAGCAATTACCAGCAATCCTGTTATTATGAACAAGTATTACGTTATTCTTTTGTTTCTCACCCTGCCCGTTTTCTTTTCTTCCTGTTCCAAAGACGAGGAAGATTTACTTCAGGGTACCTGGGAAAGGGTAAATGTTGAAAACATCAATGACCCTTATACCTACGAATGGGTTTTTAGCGGAGGAGAATTGACCATGTACCGTCGTCTCAAATCAAACTCTTCTATATTAACCATTACTGACACAGGTTTTTACCTGCTGGAGACAAGGCCCCTGAAAACCACTCTGCAACTGGTGGAGACTTCCAATGAAGTGTGGAATGAAAAGTGGGATGTGGTAAAACTTGATGATGGACAGTTGATCATTAAGCTCGACATAGAAGGTGGCATCATCATGCGTGAGTTTGTGAAAAAAATCTGACACTGAACGAATATTTTTGTACTTTTAAAGTCTTGTTTTCATGGTTGCAAAGGGAAAACCCTCAACGCTTTCTGGCATTAGGTTTTCCCTTTCTTTTTTGGATAAATCCGGTATATGGCCAAAATAAAAACTGCATTTTTTTGTCAAAACTGTGGGGCACAGTCTGCCAAATGGATTGGTAAGTGCCCCAGCTGCGGCGAGTGGAACACCTACGTGGAAGAGGTAGTGGAAAAGTCCGTTTCCGGAGGAGCGGCCTCCGTAAAACAACGGGCCACTGCCGCGCGTCCGCGCCTGATCAACGAGATAGAGGCCCGGGAGGAAGAACGGTTTTCTTCTGCCAACCAGGAGCTTGACCGTGTGCTGGGAGGAGGCATCGTGCCGGGCGCTCTCGTTCTGGTAGGGGGTGAGCCGGGCATCGGAAAATCAACCCTCATGCTGCAGGTGGCCCTCAACATCCCCGACAAAAAAGTATTGTACATCTCGGGAGAAGAAAGCGAGCTACAGATAAAAATGCGCGCCCAGCGCCTGGGATTGCTCCATTCCAATTGTTATATCCTGACAGAAACCAACACCGAAAATATTTTTCATCATATCCATGATGTTGCACCGGATTTGGTGGTGATAGACTCTATCCAGACTCTTACCACCCCGTCCATCGAATCTTCTGCCGGAAGCATTTCGCAGATCAGGGAGTGCTCGTCAGAGTTTCAAAAGTATTCCAAAGAAAACGGAATCCCCGTTTTTCTTATCGGGCATATCACCAAGGAAGGTTCGCTGGCCGGGCCCAAACTGCTGGAACACATGGTAGACACCGTATTGCAGTTTGAGGGCGATCACAATCATGTGTACCGCATCCTGCGTTCGCAGAAAAACCGCTTTGGCTCCACTTCTGAGCTGGGCATTTTCGAAATGCGCAGCGACGGACTGCGGGAGGTGTCCAACCCTTCGGAAATATTGCTCACCAGCCGCGATGAGCCCCTGAGCGGGATTACCGTTTCTTCCACCATCGAAGGGATGCGCCCTATTCTTATCGAAACCCAGGCCCTGATCAGTACTGCTGCCTATGGCACTCCGCAAAGATCCTCCACAGGGTTTGACGTGCGAAGGCTCAACATGCTGCTGGCAGTGCTGGAAAAAAGATGCGGCTTCCGCCTGAGCATCAAGGATGTTTTTCTGAATATTACCGGCGGACTGCGCATAGATGACCCGGCTATTGATCTGGGAGTTATCTGCGCTATTCTCTCTTCCAGCGAAGATATCGCTGTGAGTGATAAAACCTGTTTTGCCGCCGAAGTGGGGCTCACCGGAGAAATACGTCCTGTTACACGCATAGAGCAGCGCATTGCGGAGGCACAAAAACTGGGCTTTGAAGAGATGTTTATTTCCAAATACAGCCTTAAGGGGATTGATCAAAATTCATTTTCCATCAAACTGCATCCTGTAGCCAAAGTGGAACAGGTGTTTTCGCTGTTGTTTGGGTAGTAAAAAGGTTACATCTTATTCCTGCAGCAAGTCTTCCAGCGCACCCTTTAATTCCGGAAATTGAAATGTAAATCCTTCCTCCTGAAGGTTTTTGGGGAGTACATGCTGGCCTTCCAGCAGGGCTACCGAACCTTCACCATATAGCAAACGGAGCGCAAAACCGGGAACAGTAAACAGATTGGGCCTGTTGAGGGTTTGGGCCAGCACAGAAGAAAATTCAGCATTGGACACCGGTACAGGAGCAGTAAAGTTGAAAATATTGTTTTTGGGAAGACTCTCCATCAGCCATTCCATGGCTTTCACGTAGTCGTGTATGTGCATCCAGGAGGTCATCTGCTTCCCATTTCCCAGTTTACCTCCAACATAAAGTTTAAACGGAAGAGCCATTTGGGGCAAGGCACCCCCGTCTTTGCCCAGAATAATTCCGGTTCGGATGATATAAACGGGGCAGTGAATTCGCGCCCGCAGGGCTTCCTCTTCCCATCGCTGACACAAAATACCCAGAAAGTCTTCGTCAAAAGTGTTCTCTTCTTCCGTATGGATGCCCTGGTTGGCATAAATTCCCACTGCCGAGGCAGAAAAAAAGGCTTTGGGGCGATCGCGGGTTTCGGCCAGGGCATCGGCCAGCAAACGGGTGGTTACGATGCGGCTGTCCCATAGTTTTTTGCTGTAGCTTTTGGTCCACCGCTTAATGATGGGTGCTCCGGCAAGGTTGATCAGGAAGTCGCTTCCTGCAATCAGGGATGCCAGGTGACCTGTTCCCATTTTAAAATCTTCTCTCCCGATACCTGTGATTTCGTGCCCCTGGCTGGCAAAGTGTTCTTTGAGATGGGTGCCGATAAATCCTGTGTGCCCGCTGATTGCTATTCTCATTGGTTCTCTGTTTCTGTTGTGTTAATATTTATGTCAGCCAAACAAACCATTACATCCTTTTGTTTGCTTACTCCGAAGGCTGGGATAATCCATTCCCGAAAAGCATATGTGTTTTTTTGCCAAATATACTGATGAATTAGTGTAACAATATGAGTAATTTAGTCGTCCAATTGAGTTGATTCCATAAATCATCAAATTTATTAATCTGCTCATATTCATTCTAAGCAAAACAAAAATGCAAAAAATCACTTACCCGTCAGTACTTTTTTCACTGATTCTTGTCTTTTTCTCATTTACCCTGTACAGCCAGGAGAACAGTACTTTTACCCTTGAACAGTGTATTGAAACAGCCTGGGAAAATAACCTTCAGCTCAAGCAGCAGCGCCTGAGTGTGGATCTGGCGGCGCAGGATCTCCTGCAGAGCAAAGCTTCTGTTTACCCATCGCTCAATGCCAGTGCATCGCACTCCTATAGTTTCGGACGTACAGTAGACCCTTTCACCAATGAATTTGCCACAGAGAGTGTGCAATCCAACAACTTCGGAATAAGCACCGGGATGACCCTTTTTAGTGGGTTTCAGATTCAAAATTCCATTAAACAAAACCGATTGGAACTGGAAGCCGGAAAGTATGACCTGGACAGGAGTTACAACGATATAGCCCTGCGAGTGGCTTCTGCGTATTTGCAGATACTATTCAGCCAGGAATTGCTGGAAAATGCAGTGAACCAGGTTGATATAACCCGGCAACAGGAGGATAGAACCCGTAAACTGGTGGATGCAGGAACCCTGGCCCGTGGTTCTCTCCTTACCATCCAGGCACAACTTGCCACCGAAGAGCTTCAGCTGGTAAATGCTGAAAATCAACTTGACCTGGCTTTGCTGAATTTGAAACAATTACTGTTTTTACCTGAGGATGCCGGTTTTTCCATTGTTACCCCTGAATTGGAGATTACCCCTAACAGCGAATCACCCTATTCCTCCATGCAGGTGTATCGTGTGGCGGAGAAAACCCAACCCGAAGTAAAATCAGCAGAACTGCGTATTCACAGTGCCGAAAGAGGACTTGCCATAGCCAAAGGAGGACGAAGCCCGATCCTGAGTATGAGAGGCTCTTACGGAAGTGGCTACTCGGAAGCCAGCCTCGAAATATTTGATGAAACCCCCAGTGGAATCAATCAGGTCTTTATAACCGATGAGGGAACACAGGTGTTAAGGCCGGTTTATCAATATGAAACCCGCATTAAACCTTTTGGCGACCAACTGGAGGATAACCTCAGCCGGAGCCTGGGGGTTTTTCTCAGCATCCCCATTTTTAATAATTTTCAAACAAGAACAGCTGTTAGCCGTTCGCACATTAACGTTGAAAATGCAAAACTGCAAAACCAGATCGTTCGCGAACAACTCTTCCAAACCATTCAGCAGGCCCATGCCGATGCCTCTGCCGCTTTGAAACAGTATACTGCTACAGAGAAAAATGTGGTGGCCCTGGAAGAGTCCTTCCGATATACCGAGCAACGTTTTAATGTGGGCATGGTCAATTCACTGGAGTACAATGATGCTAAAAACCGTTTGGCTGCCGCCGAATCGGAATTGCTGCAATCTAAGTATGATTATATTTTCAGAATAAAAATTCTTGAGTTTTATATGGGGGAACCGCTGAGTTTTTAAGGGGTAAAGAATGACGAACCGAACGTTTGCAAAAATCAATTGACTATATTAAAAGAAGCCAACAACTAAACTTACAATAGCTATGAAGCAATCAAAAATTTTAAAGATTCTGGGAGTTGTCGTCGGGCTGCTGCTGTTATTTATTATCATCGGTCGCAGCGCCGGTTGGATAGGTGCAGAACAGGGCGTAAGGGTAACGGTGGAAGCCGCAGAAAGGCGTACCATTGTGGAAACGGTCACTGCCAGTGGTAAGGTACAGCCCGTTACAGAGGTGAAAATCAGCCCTGATGTGTCAGGCGAAATTGTGGAGATTACAGTCAAGGAGGGTGATTTTGTGCAGCGGGGAGATTTGCTGGTGCGCATCAACCCTGAAATATATGTTTCGTCTCTCGAAAGGGTAGAAGCCTCGCTGAACACCAGTCGCGCCAACCTGGCCAATGCCCGCGCCCGCAAGGCCCAGGCCGAAGCACAGTTTATCAACGCTAAGGCTGCCTTCGACAGGAACAGCAGTCTGTTTGACCAGGATGCCATTTCGGAATCGGAATTTGATACCGCCCGCTCCCAGTTTCTGGTGGCGCAAGCCGAGGTGGAAGCCGCTGCACAAAGTGTGGTGGCCTCTGAATTCCAGGTGAAAAGTGCCGAAGCAACCCTGCGCGAAGCACGCGAAAACCTCACCAAAACCAATATCTTCGCCCCTATGGACGGAACCATTTCAAGACTTGATGCCGAGTTGGGGGAAAGGGTGGTAGGAACTTCTCAGTTTGCCGGTACCGAAATCCTGCGCATTGCCAACCTCAACGAAATGGAAGTGCAGGTGGAAGTGAATGAAAATGACATTATCCGCGTTAATGAAGGGGATACTGCCTATATCGAAATCGACGCCTACCTCAACCAGCAATTCCGCGGTGTAGTTACGTCCATTGCCAATTCTGCTCTCGCACAGGCCGCCGGTGTTGACCAGGTTACCAATTTTGAAGTGAAAATCCAGATTCTGTCCGAATCCTATGGGCATTTGCTCCGGGAGGATCAGCCGCACCTATCCCCTTTCAGACCCGGCATGTCGGCATCGGCAGATATCCGCACCAAAACTGCACTTGACGTGGTTTCCATTCCCATTCAGTCCGTAACAACGCGCACGGATTTAGACTCAGAAGGGGAAGAGGAAGAAGATCCGGAGGAACAGGAATCTGAAACTTCGCAAAAGGATGAGGATGCCAAAGTACAGGAATATGTATTCGTTTACAGTGAAGAGGGTACCGTAAAAATCACCGCTGTAGAATCGGGCGTGCAGGACAGCAATTATATAGAGATCCTGTCAGGCATTGAAGAAGGAGATAAAGTGGTGACAGGCCCCTTCAGGGCTGTATCCCGCACCCTCAGTGATGGCGACGAAGTAACGGTAGTAGAAAGGAATGAGCTTTTTGGGGACAGGTAAGGCAAGCGTTTCGGGCATTTAAATCTGTCGGTTAAAAATAAGGGCAATGGATAGGACTAACAACCGGTATCCATTGCCCTTTCTGTAAGATTAATTTGCAAAAGAGTTGTTTTATCATCGCACAAAAAAGTTATAGTAATAATTTGATAATAGCAGGTTAATTTGATACTATTGTAGAATATTTTCTAAATATAAATGCGAAAGAGATATATAATTTGACAACAACAAAAGAGCTCGTGTTATATGGGCAGGTTCGCATCAGGATTATGACAAGACGTTTAAAATAATAACAGAAATACAATTTAAAAGTGGCTCAGGGATAATTGTTGGATTTAAAATTTATTTGTAATGAAAGACTTGGTTGACATTCGGGAAATAGAGAATATCCAGCAGTTGGATAATGAGTATGACTTACAGAAAGCTTTGCTGGTTGACCGAAAATTGCGTTTATTGGTCAAAGAAAGCGCATAACCTAAAAAAAAAACAGTAGACTTCAGGGGGTACAAAAATTTGTGCCTGCAAGGCTGGAAGACGTAACGATCAGGAAAACAAACGAAAACAATCAAAAGTTGTATATACATGGTCAAGATAAAAGTCTTACTTGAAAACACCAAAACAAACAACAAGCTCAAAGAAAAACATGGACTTTCACTATTTATCGAATATGGTAATCAATCGATACTGTTGGATGTCGGGCCAG
>JAABSE010000083.1 GCA_011390575.1 Sphingobacteriia bacterium | reverse complement strand
AGGCACTAAGCTGCAGAAATTCAGCATCACCAGCTGTTGATGGGTGGGAGCCCTCCTGCTTTTTATGGCTGATATCGAGATAAAACACGGGGATATCGGAAGCGCTGGCCTTTACCACTGCCGGGCGGGGCAAATCGCGGGGCAGCGTGGAAGTGGCTTTATCCACCTGCTCGTTGACTTCGATATAGGCCAGGTCGATGGGAGTGCCAAATTCAAATTCAAGGCTCACCAGGCCGTTGCCATCGCGGCTTTCGGTTTTCAGGTCGCGCAGGCCGTTTACCTGCATCAGGTACATGCGCAGGGGTTCCATGACACGGCTTTCCATTTCGCGGGCCGAATAGGCGGGGGCATTCACCTGCACGCTGATGCGCGGAATATCCACATCGGGCACCAGCGACACCGGCAGGTAAGAGGCTGCCACCACCCCCAATACCAGGATACCCAGAAAGGCCATCGTAACTGCCACCGGACGCCTGATAAGAAATTTCACCATATTACCGCGATTTGATATTTACCAGCGAGCCGTGGGCCAGGTTCATATTGCCCGACACAATAACGGTATCACCCGGCTGCAGGCTGGCCACCCGGTCAGGATTGGCTATCACGCTGAAGTGGGTAGTATTTTCATGAAGCACGTTCACATAGGTCCATTCGGCCTTGCCTGCCGCGTATTTAAAAAGCACCTCGAGATTGTCGCGGTACATGACTGCAGAGCGGGGCACCACCAGTTGTTGCTGCACCGGGCTTTTGACCCGTACCTTCACGTTCATCCCCTCCATCAGTCCACGGGTATCGGCAATGATTGCTGTTACCTCCACCCTGCCGTGTTCGTCCACCTGCGGGTTGATGCTTTGCACGCTTCCTTTCCGGCTGCTTTGGGGGGTGGCAAAGGGAACCACCTCCACCTGTGTGCCCGGGCTTACACGGGGCAATTCATTTTCCATCACCGGAAACCGGGCCAGGAAAGCCGTGTTGTCGATGAGCTGGCAAAGCTCTTCCCCGGCATTTACCTGCTCCAGGTTGTGTACCTCCAGCCCGGCCACCACACCGGCAAAAGGGGCGGTGATTCGGGTGCGTTGCAGGTCGGACTGTATGTTTTGCAACTCCAGCGCGGCCTCGCTGTATCCTGACCGTACGCCGGCCATCTGCCATACTTCCGGTGGGATTTTCAGGCTGTCGCCAATGGTAAACCCTCTCCCCAGCAGGATATCTTCCATATCGAGCGAAGCGCGGGCAAAGCGCAACTGTGCCTGTTGCTCTCTGCGTTGCAGGTTCTCCCGGCAAAGGGTAGCCAGCAGCTGACCCTCATTTACCGGGTCGCCGTTTTTAACATGAAGGCTCAGCAAAGTTTCAGAAAAAGGAAAGGAGATAAGCGTTTTGCGCAGGGCATGGAGCTTGCCGTTGCTTACGAGCTCCAACTCAAAAGTAGCCGTTTCCAGCACCATGGCATCCACCTCTGTAACAAATTCGGTATTCGCAGAGGTATCCTCCTCATGGTTTTCACGGCCGTCGGCCGGGCCGGAACAGCCGCAGAACAACAGAGCGAACCCTGCCATGAGCAAACCCCAAAGGGCAAAAGGAGAGGCAATGGATTTATACATACAGGTAAATATTGATACATATGTAATATAGCGCAAGATAAAGAAAATTATTATGTTGGAGCATTGTTTAAAGGATAATTTTTTTAAGTTTCATTAATATTTCTGTTACTCGTCGGACGACTGGGAGTCGTCGGACGAGGGGGCGGGTGGTGCTCGTCTGACAAGTTTCATTTACAAGGATTGAAATGCAAGCAAAGATGAAACAACTCCCTTTCCTTAAGCAGTTCGAGAGGCAGAACCCCCAGGATAAAACCTTTTTAAGGATCGATAAGACTGGGTAATAGATAAAAAGTACTAAACAATAAGGTGTTGAATTAAATTTAAATATGTCTTCAACAAAAATCCATTACACTGATTAACAAAAAATAGTTTATCAGGAAAAAGGCTAGAATCCATTATAAAGAAATAAGGTTCGATCAGCCCCGTCATTTCAAAACACATATCAAAGTCAGGAATATTAATGACTTTTAGATTTTTATCGTGAATGAAATGAAGAAATTCGTCATCTATGTGCCTCTCTGATGGAAACGCAGCAAGAATAATAATCTCCTCAGTATTAATGATTGTGTTTTTAGATAGCATTTCAATAACCGGAAAGATACAATTCCCACAATAAGGAAAATCCATCCGAAAAAACAATTTTCTTTCACTTCCTTTTGAGAATAATTCATATAATTGATCTCTGATACTATCTGTAATTTGAAAGAACCTACCCTGATTTGTAATTGAATAAGAAAAGCTCTTTATAAATTCTTCTACACAAAAATCGTTAAAAAGATGATTATCTTCTCTGCTGTGCTGAACCTGAGCATTAATCTTTATGTCTCGGTTCATTAAAGTAAATATACAGAGAGAGATATTAAAAACAAGAAGAACTCCAATAATTATATCTTTTTTCATTTTATGGATACCTTAATCATTGTTATGGAATCATTTTCAAGCTCATTGGCCAAAACGGCGTATAGCTTATGTGTACTTTCGCAAACGCTAAAGCCCCTGGGTATAAAGTCCATCTCATAAACATTCATCAACTCCCCATCCCAGTCCATTTCAAATAATTGTGTCGTGGGCTGAAGAGATAAGTCGATTTCCTGAATCGGCATTGCCAACCTTGACAAATAGCACGCATCAATATTTCCATACGTCTCAAAGAAAAAAACTGGAGTTTCATGCACTACTCCCGTGAATTGAGTGGATAGTTTGGGCATCTGTACCGGGGAAAAATGCGATTTTTTTAACAACTTGCCCTGATTGTCAAAAATTAATATTTCATCAAAGTATCTGGATGCAAAAATAATTATTTCGCCATTTGAAATCAGCTTTCCTCTAAATACAGGTAAATTATATTTATCATCCATGTCAAATGAATGTAAATATTTGATCCAATTTTTCTTTTCTTTCTCTGTATTGTAAATAAAGAAAAGGCCTTCTGGATCTGAAATATCTACTGCTGCAATTCTTTGGTCATCGAGCTGATTCCAGCAATTGGAGAAATACAACTCTCTGTCCATATGCTCTGAAGATATAACACTTTTATCAACATACCCTTCAAGTATCCTGTTAAAATTGATTTTTTTAGTCTGAAGTAGGTTTAGATCATAAAAATAATAATACTCATCTTTTGGCAACCTGGTCTTATTGGTCAGAAAAGGAAAAGGATAGAAAAATTCAGAAGGAGCCCTTCCTTTTGTGCCAAACTTAAGTTTAAAATCAAGCGTATTCTTGTCATATACATGAAAATAATTGCTATCGCATTCCGCAATAAAAATAACGAAATCGTCTATAATAAATGATGTAGTAAAGCAACTATTTTTGACAACTCTGGATTGATCAATACTCAAAGCTTTTGATATCTGTATAGTAGATGTTTCATAATTAGCTTGCTCTGTGGAGCAAGCGGACAAAAACAATCCAAGAAAAAACATTCCAACCCAATTGTTTAAATTTAAAATCTCTTTTGTTTTCATAAAGCAGACATATTAAAGACAGGTTTACAAGAATGCGTAAAACATCATTCTTGCAAACCTGTGAAGATAAATAACTAATTTTTCCAAAGACGGCAATAACCATCATAATGTGGGGTTATTCTTGATACTCCGCAGCTGCCACAATACATGGTTAAAGTACCATGAAAATTCCAGGTGCCTGAATAACATATCTGGTATCCACTATCAGGAGGTAATGGATCAAGGTAATCAATGCCAGCATGCGCCACTGACAAGCTTGTTAAATCCAATCCTCTTTCTCCCGATTCATACGTAACAACAACAACGCCAATATTTAGCACAAATAGTGTTGTTAACAAAACTGATAATTTTATAGATTTTTTTTTCATATAAAGACCATTTTTATTGTTAATACTTTATCTTACTGACCTGCAACCACCATCTCCGACTGTGATCAGACCATAAAACTGACAATCCCCACAATACCTTTCTGTTTCGTAGTTAATATTTTTAGTTCCGACATAGCACAGTCTGATATCAGGTTTTAAATCGCTGATATCTCCAGTACTACCAAGCACATCTGAAGATGCAAAAAATACACTTACATTTAAAATAAAAATCAACATAACAACAAAATTTGCTGCTATTTTATAAATCGTCTTTTTCATAATTCCGTATTTTAATTCTAAACAACGTATTAATACAAACAAATACCCCGTATATCATTTCAGGGGCGCAGTTGCCTAAACTGCCTGAAATGAAAAATGCTTATCTTTGCCGATGCACCTCCTTTCTGTTTTAAGGAAGAGGCCAGGGTGGGAAATGCAGTTTAGTCGCTTGCGGTTTCCCGCCCCCTTTTCTCCAATAACCTGTTTTCCAATTAGTTACAGTAGCGAATTTACATAAAATACCCTTTCTTAATTTATGATTTTTTTTAAAAAATAAAAAACTATTTTTTGTTAATTTTCAAAAACTCACCCCCTTTCCCATGTAAGTGAAATCTTACACCAGTTATTTTGTTATAGCGTATTTCTGCAAAAAACATATTAATAAGCTTGCTTAATCATTTGAAGTGCGTCTAACCCCAAAAAAATGACTAATTAATATTTTCTACATCTGCAATTATCTAAATCCTGCTCTGATACTAGGCCTCTTGCGTCCGAAATTTTCGGATTAAACTGCCTAATCAAAAAGATCGTTTGACGAAGTATTAATAAAAAACCTTATTCCAAAAATCCTTCAACCTTAGTAGAATTCTGCATACCAGTATGCATTTCCAACCTTATTACCTTATTTTTTCGCCAGAAACGGAGAAGTCGAAGGAGGCGCGCACAGGGCAACCGTGCAGGTTACTCGTCGGACGACTTTGAGTCGTCGGTCGAGGAAGGCGGACAATTCTCGTCAGACGACTTTGAGTCGTCAGACGAGTAAGGTTCGCTGCTTGTTACTCGTCGGACGACCGGGAGTCGTCGGACGAGGTAGGCGGGCGGTTCTCGTCAGACGACTTGAAGTCGTCAGACGAGTATACAGAGGATGCAAGCCACGATGCAAACAACTCCCTTTCCTTGAGCAGTTCCAGTGGCAGAACCCCCAGAACAAAACCTTTTGCATCAACAAAGAGCAGTTCGGCATCAAACACCGGATGATGGTATTCGTAGAGTTTGTGGGTAAGCCAGTTTACCCTTCCACCTTCCTCTAAACCATTTTGCAATATAACAGGTTGCAGAAAATGGCGGTTAGAAGCATGAGAAGCAACTTGAAAATTGCTATTACCGGCCGCGGCATTGATAATTCCCTCTATAACCGGCATATTGCAGGGCGAGCAGGCGTGGGCTTTGAGGTAGAGGATGTTATGCAGGCCTTCCTCTGACAAGCCTGCCGGAGTATGCCGGGAAATTTGCACGGGGGTCATTCCGATGTTTAATTCCAGGGCTTCCTGTATAATATCAAGCTTGTATTTACTGACTCTCAGTTCCCTCTCCTGTTCTATTACCTGATTTTCTGATTGAAACAGTTTTTCTTTGGTTTGTTTTATTGCAAAGCTAAGCCAGATGGAGAGGAAGATGAAAAGAAGTACCAATACACTTTTCATGTCTATTTTCATTTCTAAAATTTGTTTTATACTGTTGAATAATTAGTCTCGCTTAAGCGATAGAGTATACTCTCTAAATACTATTCCTTTTTGTTTATTTTAAAAACATGCTAACTCATCGGTAATTGCAGCACCAGTCAACTTATATCTTTAAAAAAACATCAATATACCAAAAATCAATCCCAGGGTATCTCGGCTCGAAATAATTTATCGGTTTCAAAAAGAGACGAAGCAACAATAAACCTATTGTCTGCTGTTACATCAAATGAAATAAAGGGTTTTTCGAGCTCAAGATGCAATATTGGGTTGCCTTCCCAATCCCAGATATGGATTTCACTGAATTCGGGCAAACCTGCGAGTTTTCCTGAATAAAGCGCATATATAAATTCGTTGGTTGACTTAATTCTAAAATAGTAGTTGATCAAGCCTTCCTTAATAGGAGAGTCATTCGTAAGAATTTGTTTGTTTTTTGATGCATCGGCCATGTACATTTCGGAATACAACTGACCACTTTCCGCATCATAAATTCTGATTACAGGAAGTAAGGCATACGCTGTTGCCAAATATTTATTATCGGGTTTTACGGTGGTATGTTTTGTTAAAACAAATAATTCATCAGGTGAGAAGAATTGTGGTTTATTTAAAGGAAGCATATCACCCCCCTCAAATAGTTTGCCGGTTTGAGGAGAAAACCCCTGAAAGTCTCTTGTGAAATGTCGCATGCCATAAGAAGCATAAAGGTTATTATTCACCATAAAAATATCGGTGTCATCATACATTTCATCAGGCAAAGTATATTCTTCAAGAACTTCAAGATAAAGGTCCTCCTGAAGTTTTAAAATTCTTGCTTTATTCACCGTGCTTGAGCCTTGATATAGGATAGTATCCTCACCAATAGTTTTGATAAAGGGTGAAATCTCTATTTCTTCTTCAGGCCCTCTTCCTCTTCTAATCAAACTTCCCAGATAATCAAAATTTTCAAGTGAATAAATCTTGAAAAACCAATCGGTTTCCTGATTCCAAACCACAACCATGTCCTTATAGATAGTTATTTCACCGGGTATTGCAAGCATGTCAGAAACATCAAATTCTTCGAGGGTGAGGGTTTTGGATACCGGGAATTCAATGAATTCTGTTTTTGATGGTGAATGGCAGCTGCCAAGAAGCACAATAGAGAATAAAAATACAATTGGCAACACTCTTTTAAATGCATCAATATTTCTCTGTTTCACTTTCATAGAATTTGATTTAATTTTCGATTTTCAAGGAAATTGCAGGCAGGTATCCATTTTTCTTGTTTTCCTCATATAACTGTAATTGTTTTTTTTGCCAACTCCCTTTTGAGTAGACCCAATATGCGTCATTTTTATCTTTGGCAGGAAAAAAACTCAAAAATGGGGAATAGAGAGCAATAGAATCAGATGCTTCTGGCAGCACAGCATAATGTAAGTTTTCGGGAATAATCAATAGCTCCACCCCAACAAAAAGGCCATTTTCAGGCAGAACCAGATTATGCTTCTCCATATCAATTTTTATCAACTCGCTACGTTTTGAGGTTTCTACAATTATGTTCTCACTAAGCAGGTCGTCTCCTGGAAAATAGTTTTCGTTGGCCTGAAAAAAGCGAAGCCGAAAGGAGGCTGGAAAGCTAAATGATTCAGTATGTACCCAAACTTCTTTAATAAAATAATTTGTTGTGTTTGGTGATGAAAAAAACATGGCTTGAATGGTGGGCTCGTGCGGCCGGGAGGGAAACCAATATTGTAGATTTGACGATACTATATTGTCAGAAGGCAAAAAACACTTCCTTGCTCTAAAAGGGTTTAAAACCACAGTTTTTTTCCTTCCGGGTATAAACTGAAAAGTTTTAAGTTCCTTGGACTTGGCCCTGAGGTGCACACCATCCGGTTTTATTTCTGAAACTAAAATCTTTCTGGTTTCATAGCCCATATAGGAAATCACCAGGGTATCATTCCGATACTTCTCCGGTAGATGTAAAGTAAAAGAACCGCTAATATCTGAGGTAGCTCCAATTGTTTGGTTTAAGAGCATAATATTGGCAAAGGGCAATGCTTCTTCGGTTTGGGTATCCAATACTTTGCTTTTTACGATGAACCCCTGACCAAAGACAGGAGACCCCGCATAGTATAATAATATAACTGTAACGATTAATCCGGTTTTGAAATATTTACACATAGCGTTTCTATTTAATTGTCTTTATTCAAATTAAACACATATAAAAAATCCTCACTCTCTTTAAAATTTAAACTGTAAATTTTTTGATTCTGCTCATCAACAGCAAAGGGCGCTGCAGGTGCTATTCCATCATTCAGAAGGTATTTTTTTACCGGTTCTCCGCGCCAGTTATACACATGAATTTCAACATTATTACATTCTCCTTCTGCATATTGCAGAATACTGCAATTTCGATTCAGCGCGTAAATAAAATCGTCAGTAAGGAAAATGTTTTCATACCATGCCTTAGTATTCGTATTAAAATCTCCATTAAGGAAGTCAGGAACCGTAAAGTCTTTTAAAACTATGGAAAAATCAATATCACCATTGGGGAAAAACACATCAATAATAGGGGCATAAACCATTGCCTTTACAAATCTTTTTTGATCCGGTTTTACTTTGATAACTCCCTGTTTTAATAATGGAATATAATCCAAATTATTTCTGAAAAATGAATTCAAATTTTTTGTATAATCAATTCTAAAATCCTTCCACTCCAGTGTTTCATTTTCAGGATAAAAGAAAAAGAACTCACCATCAGCAGATATGCCACTTCCTATAACTATACTATCACTTATGGCAAGGAGATTAACAGCAGTCTGAACTTCATGTGGAAGTAGTATTTGGGTTTGGGGTGTATAGTTTTTATTAACCAATGATTGCTCTATATTAACCAGGGAAAAGATATTGATATTCATTTGATGCACCCACATTCTAATTGAATCTTCTTGTTGAAATTGACCCCAAAACACCGGATCCAAATACTCACCGGGTCCTCGTCCTTGTAAACCGAAATTTCCCATGTAATCAAAATCTGGCAAATTATAAACATGAAAATAAGGGCTGTTTTCCCAATCACAGAAGACCAAAAGATTGTCAAACAAACCCATCTGGCGAGGATAAAAATCGCTCCGCACATCAGTTGTAGCCTGGCCATTCAAACTAATTTCTTCAGGGAATTGCGAAATTACTTTTAATAACGGATTTTCTGAATTATTTGTACATGAGGTAAAAAGCTGAAAGAATATGAAAGGAAAAAGTATTGAGCTGAGTTGCACTCCTATTGAATGTTTTGAGTCTATTTTCATAAAACCAATTGTTTATTACCACAACATTTTAAATTTTTCACTCTAATCTTGAATTAGGGAGCCGAATGTCAATACCATTTAATTATTTAACTACATCTAATTTGGTGATTTAGCAATTATAAGAAATGATTTTAAGCGAAAACCAATATTGTTTTGCAAAACAGAGCTTTTTTGAGAAAACTGATATGCTAAACCTAATCCACGTTTCTTCTAAATTTCTGCTGCCAATCCTTATCCACAATCTGATATACGATTAAAATGGCACAGCCCTTACTTTCATTGACCGGGAAAAAGGTCAGTAAAAAATCATTATCTTCTTCAAAATCATAATCATAGTAGGAAATGTTATTATCACTTCCTTTTTTTACCACCTCCAAAAAAGTTTTCTCTTCTTGTTTTTCATGGAAGCCACCTGTGCGTTGTTTCAACAAAATTTTTGCATCTACACCAGATGAGTAGGTGTAATACCGGAACATAGAGCCCCCCATAAAAGAAAATTTGATACTATTTTGGGCATCCACAATCCTTCGATTACCGGTACCATCTTCTTCGATTCTTAATTCATTCAGTTCAACAAATTTTTTTTCCGGCATATTCGCTTTATGTTGTTTTATTAACTGCTGAATATTTTCACTTGCACGATCTAACTTACAGGGTTCTTGTGCTTTTACCAGAAATGTCTGCAGCAAACAAACAAATAACAATCCTAATATCTTTGTCATAACTCTTTTTATTTGTGTTGTAAATTAAAGATGCTTTATTTGTTTTCAAGTATTTCTTCAGGGATATCATAAATCACCACATCTCCTGTTGTCATAGACATAGCAACGAATCTGCTGTTTACCTTATCAAGAGTAAATTGGGGAATGGGGTGCTCAAGTATAAGTGAAGCAACAGGCTGTCCATCCCAGTCAAATACAAAAACCCGATTGGGAATATTTAAATTTTGTTGTGCATCAAATGTAGGATTTCCATTGTACAACAAATAAATAAACCTATCATCAACCTGCATATGGGCGTAGCATTTTATACGATTCTGGTCTCTGACATCTGGCACCTGATTAATTTCATCGGGCCCCTGAACCTGGGTAATTATTTCGCCCTTTGAATCAAGAATGGTTAAAATATCGGAGTACACATAGGCTAAAGCAAATATATCTTTCTCCGGATGAAACTCATATGAAAATGATGGAACAACATCCTGCTCGTACTTACTTTTCAGATTTAGCAAATTGGGATTTCGCATGATACTTAGCGAATCAATCCTTTCACCCTCTTTATTAAAAAAAGAAAGCAAATTGCCAGGGGATTGAAAATCGGCAAAACGAAAGATGTTATCGGGCAAAGGGTCGTATAAGGTAATAAACCATAAATCATCAGGTATGGGTATAGCCTCCCGGGGCAAAAACTGAGGATTCTTAATGAGTGTATCAATAGGAAATTTCAAAAGCTCCTGACGCCCCATATCAGCAAACCATAAAACACCTGCCTGCTGATCAACTCTTGGCATAAACGGATTGATGATTTCGCCAGGACCCTTTCCTACCTGACCTCCTGAACCCAAATAGTCAAAATTATGGGTATACATATGAATTTGATGTTGATTGTCAGGAGTATTGGTTAAAAAGTACAGGGTATCAAAAGTCAAAACTGACGCACCTACATAGACTTCTTCAAGTTCAACAAATTTAGGCTGTAATACGTATTCTGCAGGAAAGGTGCTAATTGTTTTTTGGTCGTTGTCATTTTTACAGGCAACGAAAAAGAAGAGTAGGTTCAAAATAAGAAATAATTTGCAATTCATTTTTATCAGCGTTATAGTAAATGAACATTATTTGAATTAATAGGACGGGGTGTTCCCTATAAGAGAACACCCCAAAATTGAGTTAACATTGCCCAGAGTCTCCATGTGATCTATAACCAAACAGAGGGTAACAGTTACTACACATTACAGCAACATCATTCCAATTACCCGTAAACTGCATTCCATATGTGCAATATCTACCCATGGTATTAGGCGGATTATTCCCACTCACAGTTATATTGCTGGTTACTGCAAAAATTCCACCTATGGCAAAGGCAAGAATAAGAAAGTTTTTAGCTAAAAATGATTTTACGTTTTTCATAAATTTCTAAATTAATAGTTCTAAACAACCCTTGTAATACTGGTTTATGTAGCTGGGGAAATTATTTTGCAAAACAAGACTATCTTAATCATAATAAAACATATGACGACCCATTTAATCTTCAAATATAAATATGATATTCATTATAACCTATTTTTTTTAACTTATTGCCGTTATTTTGTAATTTTTTTAATTAGTATAAGATATTTGAAACCCCATGAACCCGTCAGAGAAGAGAGATCGGTTCTCTGTATTCTAACCTTAATTTCTCACCGGAAAAAGAAAAGCCACAGTAATAAGGTAATAAGGTTCATATATCCGTTGATTACCAACATTCTACTAAGGTTAATGGAGATCAAATAAGGTTTTTCAATTTTAATTCTTTATCGGGTTATTTTTCTGGCACGCTGGGGTTTTGCTGTTACTTGTTGGACGACTTGAAGTCGTCAGACGAGTATAAAGAGGATGCAAGCCAGGATTCAAACAACTCCCTTTCCTTAAGCAGTTCGAGGGGCAGAACACCCAGGATAAAACCTTTTGCATCGACAAAGAGCAGTTCGGCATCATACACCGGATGATGGTAATCGTAGAGTTTATGGGTAAGCCAGTTTACCCTTCCACCTTCCTCTATACCATTTTGCAATATAACGGGTTGAAGAAAATGCCGGTTGGAAGCGTGAGAAGCAATCTGAAAATTGCTATTACCAGCCGCGGCATTGATAATCCCTTCTATAACCGGCATATTGCAGGGCGAGCAGGCGTGGGCTTTGAGGTAAAGTATGTTCTGCAGGCTGGAATCGCCGGAAACAGAGGAGGTATGATTACTCGTCAGACGACTTGAAGTCGTCAGACGAGTAGGAAGCGGTGCCTTACCGATGTTTAGTTCCAGGGCTTCCTGCAGAATACCTGCCTGGTATTTGCTGACATTTAGTTCCTGCTCCATGACCTTCATTTGGGTTTCCGTCTGAAACAGTTTTTCATTGGCTTGTTTTACCGTAAAACTGAGCCAGATGGAGAGAGCGATGAAAATGATCGCTAACAAGAGATTGATGTTGAATTTCATTGGAGAACGCTATTCTTTAAATTTATACACAACAAGGAATGGGTTGTCGGTCATGGGGTCGTGTTGGTCAATTAACGATGTATCCTCCTTGCTTAAGATGCTTTTATTGAAATAATCGGCTTTATAAAACGGATACCATGGTCCAAAAAACTCTTTATTGCTTTCCTCATCTCTAAAGTTCCTTGCTTCATAGGCTATCAAATAGCGATCCTGATGAATATCAAAATGCATATTGATTACTATATCCTCTTTAAAGAAATCAAAGACAAAAGTTTCATCCAGTGTTTTATCAATTACAACATGCTTAATACTATTCTCGATTGCAACCAGTTTAATTATGAAACGATTGCTTTCCATTACTTTGATTAACTCATGATTAAGATACCCGCCAGACCTTATTAGTTCATGACGACGCAGGGAGTGAATATCAGGCGAATCACGAAAAAAATCCTGCAATACTGATATTTGTCTGTCAGTATTGTTCAACAATCCGTAATCAAATGAATAATGAAGTCTGTTCTCTTTTTCTGTAACCTCCAAAACCACCTGGCTAAGGGCAGGGTTGACAAAGGTTCTTCCATTCAATTGATAGGTATTAAATACAGGAATCAATTGGGGTATTAATACCGGGAGAGGAAAGTCTTTCTTTATCACAGTTTTCTTGTTCCCATCAAAAAACACCAACTGGTTTTCCGTTAATGATGTAAGCAAATAAATGGAATCGTTCAAGGTAAAAACTTTGTTTAAGCCCATCACACTTTCTGTGGAAACATTCAATTTCTTCAAAAAATTTCCATCCAAATCAAAAACGAGTAATTGTTGTGTAGGCGGAGATAATAAAACCAGGTTTTTATTGTAAACATCAATAGCTATTGATGACACATAAACATATTCACCGGGCCCGTGCCCTTGTTGTGAAAATGTTGAAATGTATTTTCCAGTTTTGTCAAAACAAAAAATCTTTTGCTGTTTACGATCAAGCACATAAAATTTTTCTTCATAATATACAACCTGCGATATTTGAGCTACCAAGCTGCCGTCAGTATTATCAAGCTCGACAATCCTTACCTCCTCAAATACATCAAAAAATGATACATCTTGATTGTCCATGAGATTAATTGAAGAATTTTCAATGTCTGAGTTGCAGCTATTACATAACAGAATTATGATTACTGAAACTATCTGTATAATAAAATTATACCTGATAAAATATGAATATTCGAAACTTAATCGACTTTGTTTTTTAAGAGACTTTAATCCAATCATCGTATATTTTTTAAATAGTTTAATTCTTTCAAAGAATAGGATTGAAATATTTTACCTTTTCTTCGGTATGCAATAATTCACGATCAGTCCTCAATTTCAATCGCATCCTCAATCTTAGCCTTAGCCTTAATCCCCTCTCCCTTCGTCCGCGACACTTAAGGCTACGCCCTCAGCCTCAGTAGCCGTAGCCGTCTGCCGGACAATAGGAGGAAGCAAGCCAAGATGCAAACAACTCCCCAAAAAAAGTTAGTGATACAACCTTATACAGCCAACTTTTTTTACCTTACCATAATTAACACAGGATTATCGTTTTCATTGAGTGTAGATGCAAATTTCAAAAAATCCGATGAAAACTCAATTCCCTTGTTTTGCAATTCATGCAAATAATCGAGTAACTCATATGCATGACGATAATCAATCATTGTTTCATTACTTACCCAATGTGGCCAGAAATCCATTCCACCATCAAGATCATTTTTAATTTGTGATACTTTATTGAGCTTATTGATATGCTTATCAAAAAGCATGTAACTAATATCCTGCTTTATTCCGCCATGAATACCCTTTTGTACCCATAGAAACAGATATCGTTCGTTTTCTGTAACACGACTTACCGTCAATAGATCAGGATGATTCACTATTTCGGGCAATACGGATAACTGCGATCGGGAAACACTATTTTCAAATTTAAGTGATGCGTATATTTGGCGCTCAAAATTCTCGTCTATGGTGTACAGGGAATCACTATAGATGTATAAATACCTGAGTATATCTTTGTAATGCCAGGCGGTTGCATATGCTGAAACATTTCCAGCTATTTCATCTCTACTATTATTTGCAATGGTAGCAAGTGTATTACCAAGGGTATCCATCACTATTACTTCGTACGGATTGACAACCCTATCGGTATCCCATGTAAACAGAACAATTCGATCGGGTTGTGGAACCAAAATTTCACACACATTGTATTCAACAGGAAAATCGCGTAGGAACAAACCAGTTTCCTTATCATAAACCATTATATTTTTAAGGAAATTGTATATATAAATTTCTTTGGCACTCTCATTAACAGCAAATCTGATATTGCCACTATGTTCGCCGGGCCCATTACCCAGCCTACCAGTTTCTTTTACAAATCTGCCCTGAAAATCAAATAGGTACAGTCCTTTCCGATCGGATAAATAAATGCCTTTATCTGTTAGTTGCAGTTTTTGAATGTGCCGAAATGAAACATCGGGTGTTGATTTAAGCTTTATGTATTCTATTTTAGCGCCAAAATCGGATAGGGCCAGTTCCTTCGGTGTGGTGCTTATTTCACTTCTTACATTAAAAGTGCGGTTATTCTCGGGTTTATTATCCCTACAGGAATAAATAAATAGAAGAATAAGTATTAAAATTTTTATTAATATTTGGTTTTTCATCTGTTTAAAATTTGATTAAAGTGATAAAATGCCTGTCTGCCGCCAGGCAGAGAACCCGCCAACAATACTCTGACTACATGTTTAACCATGCTGCGAATTATAATCATCCGCGTGTGTGTCAATAATTATAGTCATGGCTCCGTTCACGTGTTTAAAATTTGAATTTTAATGGTCAGATAGCTTGTCCCGCTTTTTCAGCGGGTCAAAATCCATACTTACATCCTCGTGTTTGTTAAGGAACTTATTGTGAATACTTCATAGTAATATTTTTAAAAAGGGCTGTATCTTGATGTAAACTTATCATGACACAGCCCATCATAGTTATATTATTATATTGAAATTATTCCGAGAGTTCTACTTTTTTGGTTGTCGGCAATAGGCTCCAACCTCACCCCCATGCCGGCATACGTCCAAACAGTACCATCCTTCACTGGTAGTTTGTGTACAGTCTGGTGGTTCAGGATTAATTATAGGAGTTGTCTCCTGCTCCGCAAAAACATTATTCCCCACCAAAAACAAACCGGCAAAAGCAAAGCTCAAAATCATTAACTGAGATAAAATTTTCTTTTTCATAATTCAATTTTTTAAAGATTAATTTGATTCGTAATAAATCAATGCCCTGTATATTTTTTCAAGGGCGCAGTTGCGTAAACTGCCTGAAATGAAAAATGCTTATCTTTGCCGTTGCACCTCCTTTCTGTTTTAAGGAAGAGGCCGGGGTGGGAAATGCTTTTTCGTAGATTGTAGTTTCCCGCCCCTTTCGTCTTCCGGTTGTTTGTCAATGACTACCTATTGTCATATGATGACCATAATAGTATTTTTCAAATATAAGCAATATTTTTATGTAAA
>JAABSE010000082.1 GCA_011390575.1 Sphingobacteriia bacterium | reverse complement strand
GTGGATCAGGATGTAAGGATCTTCAAACACGGTTTCCATCTTCTCGGTATCTGTTACAAAATAGGGAGAGATATAACCACGGTCGAACTGCATACCTTCCACAACTTTAACCTCAGTTTCGGTACCTTTTGCTTCTTCAATGGTAATTACACCTTCTTTTTTTACCTTACTCATTGCCTCAGCAATCAGTTTACCAATGTTGTTGTCATTGTTGGCAGAAATGGTAGCTACCTGTTCAATTTTGTCATAGCTGTCACCCACTTCTTTTGACTGGATTTTCAGATTTGCCACGACTTTTTCAACCGCTTTGTCAATACCACGCTTCAAATCCATGGGATTAGCACCGGCAGTAACATTTTTCAAGCCACTGGTTACAATAGCCTGAGCAAGAACTGTTGCTGTAGTGGTTCCATCACCGGCAACATCAGCTGTTTTGCTGGCTACCTCTTTGAGCATCTGGGCGCCCATGTTTTCAATAGCGTCTTCCAGTTCTATTTCTTTGGCAACCGTTACACCATCTTTGGTAATAGCGGGAGCACCAAATTTTTTGTCAATAATTACGTTGCGACCTTTGGGTCCCAGGGTCACTTTTACTGCATTGGCAAGTTTGTCAACACCTACTTTTAGTGCGTTTCTTGCTTCAAGATTAAAAACTATATCTTTTGCCATAATTCAATATTTTTTTTGATTTTGTTTCAATGGAGCAGGGCTGCAAATGTTGCTCATAATAAGCGGGTATTGTGCGAGCCAGGCTGCATCAGTTAATACTTTATCAATTTACTATTCTATAAAAAACATCTGTTTTTAGCCGATAACAGCATAAATGTCAGACTCACGCATGATAAGGTAATCCTTTCCATCGACAGAGATTTCAGTACCTGCATATTTGCCATACAATACCATATCTCCAACTTTTAAAGTCATGGGGTTGTCTTTGGTACCATCTCCACAGGCCATTACGGCACCTTTCATGGGTTTTTCTTTTGCTGTATCAGGAATAATAATACCTCCTGAGGTTTTTTCTTCAGCCGCTGCCGGCTCTACCAATACACGGTCTGCTAAGGGCTTGATGTTTATATTTGCCATGTTTTCTATTTTAGGTTGTTAAACAATAATTTAATTCTTCGAATGTTTTTGCAGTTTCATTTGCACATCTGCCTCTGTCATTTTCTATGCCAAAGGAGCCCGGCATCTGTTTTAAAGACAATTTTGCACTTTTGGAGACTGCCATAAAAAAAAAGTGTCAGATGTTATGACAATCTGACACTTTTTCTGAAATATAATTCTAACAGTTTAGTCGGTGATATCTTCCTGAGGCTGCTGCTCCCGGGGTTGTTGTTCTTCTATAGGAGTGGTGGAGAAATCAGGTGATGTCATCGGAACCCGGTCAATAATCTCGCTCTGGCGGGTTTCAACTACCTGCCCACGGGGGATAACAAAAGTTGAGGTAAGTGTAAGGGCCAGTAAAACGATGGCCAGTGTCCATGTTGATTTTTCAAGAAAATCAGTAGTTTTTCTCACACCCATAACCTGATTGTTGGAGGCAAAGTTGGAAGCCAGGCCACCACCTTTGGAATTCTGTACCAGTACGATCAGGATCAATAAAATGCAAGTGATGAGAATCAATACTGAAATTAAAACATATGCGCCCATTATTTTTTCTTTTTAATTGTTGATTTCGTTTTTAATAGCTAATATTTTTTTTGCAAAGTAACTGCTTTTTTCCGGAAATTTCAAACATAATTTTTCATAGATGTCTAAAGCCTTTTCTTTTTTGCCTTGCCCAAGGTAAATCTTTGCCAGGGTTTCCGTTGCGAGCTGTGGATCTTCATTGGTACTTGCCTCAGATAAATCCTCCTGCTGTTGTGGCAGTTCTTTGTTCATCTTTATTCTTGGTTCTTCTTTCAAAAACTTTTCAATCAGGAAATTAATATCGGGCTTTTGAGCTTGTTTTTCATAATGCGTAAAACCTGATCCCTGAGTGCGGGGTTTTAATTCCGCTGGTGGTTCTGCCGGCAACTGCTCGTGTTCTTGTTCTTCGCCGGGCTTTGGGGCTACTTCTTTTTTATGATCTTCAGAAAGATTGGCTGCATCAGCGTTTCCATCCTGAGAAATACTGTCTTCTCGTTTATCATCAGTGGGGGGTTCCGTTTCCTTTGCGTCTCTTGTTGATTCCACTGAAGCATCGCCTGTAACAGTTTTATCCGCCGGAAGTTCTTCTGTGCGCTTTTCAGTGTCCCGGGAGGTATCAGGCATTGCATCCGTTGTCTGTGATTCCCTGGAGGCTACTTTGTTGTTTCGTTCACGAATTTCTCTGAGTCTTTTTCTGACAATTTCAATTAAACTTGAGGGAGAGGGTTTTTGCGCTTCTACAGGAGATGAATCAGTATGCTCATCCTGCAGAGGTTGTTCATGCGTATGGGATTCAGCGTTCGTTCCCTTCTCTTCAGGGGTTGTTTTCCTGTTTCCAGGATCCGTTGGATCAGTCGTTTCAGTCTTTTTTTCTTCATCCGGCTTTAAATCTTCTGCAGTTTCAGGCAAATGGGCTTCCAGGGGCTGATCTGTCAGAACCTCATGAATTGGCTGTACATCCTGTAACTCTTCTTTCAACGGAACCTCTTTGAATGTATCATCAGCAATTTTATTATCCGCAGGCTGTTCTTCGGGAGCTGCAACATCTTTTGCAAGTGCAGCGGGATGGGATTCTGCTGCTACAGGTTTGTCGCGATCGGAGATATATCGCTGAAATTTTCTCCGGTCTGCTGTGTAGGCAGAGGCTTTGTTAACCTGTTTTTCAAAAGCAAGTTTATCAATTTCCTGAAGGTTTTTGGCCAAAAGAATCTGTAAACTCTGGCAATAGGGGTAGTCATTCTCAAGCTTTCGGAGCACAGAGAGGCTCTGTTCGTCAAGACTGTAAGGATTTTTTATAATTTCCAGAAACTTTTGTTGATATTGCATGGTTCAAAAAGGTTTACCAGTTTACTACCGAACTGTTAAATATATCTTCCACCAATGCCTCCGTTATGATGTCAATGGCTTCATTTTCTACCTCAGCAAGGCTCCTGGTACTCTCATAATCGTAATACCTGGAAAAGTTTTGTTCAAAATCATTATCCGGCTCAAACTCATTGACAAATTTTACCC
Organism: Sphingobacteriia bacterium; assembly: GCA_011390575.1. Taxonomy (GTDB): domain Bacteria; phylum Bacteroidota; class Bacteroidia; order Bacteroidales; family UBA7960; genus SKVR01. The sequence continues at coordinate 12,632 of JAABSE010000082.1, read as the reverse complement.
TCACCGTAATGGTAAGACGGTTTTGTGCTGCCCTGTCATCGGGACCTATAGCCTGCGGTTGGATACTGTATCCGGTAATGCTCCCTTCAAAATGTAAATCCCCAATGCCATTGGTAAGTTTCAGATTGGTTTGCCTGGAAAACTTATCTTTCAAGGCGTCCGTAAAAATCTGACTCAGGGTAGGCTGCACGATAGGTGCATGATTGGGGAAGAAATCTACTGAAAAAGTAGTGGCACCCGGAGGTATCGAGGCTCCTGTAAAAGAATACATCCCACAGGCATGCATCCCTGTTGCCAATGCACTTATCACAAAGACATAAAATGCATTTCGCAAAGAGATTTTACTGAGCTTTGGTAATCTTATCATTCGATTTTTCTTTTTTTTTAGTCATTTGTCAACATCCCGCAACTTACCGGCCAATGGCTGCCGGTCATTATAATGCAAAGTTACTGCTTTTTAGTGTATTATGACTATACACAGCAACAACCTTGTTGTGAAACCAGTGGGCAAATACCCGAAAAGGCTTAAGCACCGATATCATATTCTTTAATTTTCCGGTATAGGGTTCGTTCGCTAATACCCAGCTCGGCAGCAGCCTTTTTTCTTCTTCCTTCATGTTTTTGGAGCGCTTTGATAATCATTTCACGCTCTTTTTTCTGAATACTCAGGCTTTCTTCAATATAGTCGGTTGTATCTTCTTCGTAGCTATCAATAATCTGATGATGCTCTTCAGCCTCCTGATGATTAGGTTCTCTCTTCTCTTTGATCAGTGGAGGGCTATCGACATCATCATAAAGGCTCTGGATAAGTTTAGGATTTTCTTTGTGAAAACTTCCACTTACCTGCCCGTTTTGCAGAATTTCCACCACAATTTTTTTCAAATCTGTAATATCCTTTCTCATATCAAAAAGCAACCTGTAAAGGATATCCCTTTCACTGAGCCCACCTTCTGTCTTTTTGATATCGTTTACAAGCACCGGAAGGTTGGAGGTTTGGCTCTGGGGCAGATACTTATGCACAACATCCCTGGTGATAACCCTGTTGCTCTCAATAACGGAGATCTGCTCAGCAATATTTTTCAGTTGCCTGATATTTCCGGGCCATCGATAGCTCATTAAAACCTGCTCAGCCTCCGGGGTGAGTTGTAAAGGGGGCATTCGATATTTTTCTGCAAAATCGGAAGTAAACCTTTTAAAAAGCATGATGGTATCCTCATGCCGGTCTCGCAGAGGAGGGACATAAATAGGAACCGTATTCAGGCGGTAATATAAATCTTCTCTGAACTTTCCGTGCGAGATAGCATCCTGCAGGTTCACATTGGTAGCAGCTACAATGCGCACATTGGTTTTTAAAACTTTGGAAGAGCCCACTTTAAGAAACTCCCCGCTCTCCAATACCCTTAACAGGCGAACCTGGGTTAGCAAAGGCAACTCAGCCACCTCATCCAGAAAGATGGTGCCATTATTCACTACTTCAAAATATCCCCTGCGGGCTTCATGTGCTCCTGTGAAAGACCCTTTTTCGTGGCCGAAAAGTTCTGAATCTATAGTACCCTCAGGAATGGCGCCACAGTTAACGGCAATAAAGGGACCGTGTTTGCGCGCACTTAACTGGTGTATAATTTTAGGGAAAGATTCTTTTCCCACTCCGCTTTCTCCTGTGATAAGCACACTTATATCCGTTGGCGCCACCTGAACGGCTACGTCAATAGCCCTGTCCAGGGCAGGTGAGTGTCCTATGATGCCAAACCGTTGCTTTATCGTTTGAATGTCCATCCTGCTTTGCTTTTTTCTTTCTTCGCTAAATTTATGACATAATGACAGATGCAAAGTTAGTGGTTTATTTTCAGAAAATGGCTTAAAGATGATTAACTGACCTTTAGAAAAGAACGCCGAAAGGCAGGAAAAACATTATACCTACCTGTCTTTTGTTAAAGGTTTTTTCAAATTTTGGGAAATTTTCCCTGTGAGATGTATAATTATTTGTTGTGTTTGTCGCAAATTTGCCTAATTTTAATCTTGAATAACCACGTACGTAATTCTCATTTTTTGCGTTAATTTTTTTGGATTCACATTTTAAACGGAAGGTTTAAGAGACAATTTGTTACCATACGTGGCAAATCATAAAGTGTAAGGTTTTAAAAGTTTTAAAACAGGTTACGATCTGGCAAAATCAACAGTTAATATATGTCCTCAGGAGATAGACTAAGAAAACTAAGAGACGAAGCAGAAAAGACCATTCAGGAGATTGGTGCGGGGAATTATTTACCTGAGCAGGTTGGAGTTAATCTTCAGAAGTTGCTGCACGAACTGCAGGTGCATCAACTGGAACTGGAGATGCAAAATGAGGAACTGACCAGGGTTCAAAACCTGCTGGAGGTGGAAAAAAACAGGTATGCGGATTTATTCGATTACTCTCCTGTGGGTTACCTGATAATGGACAAAGATGGTTTTATCCATGAAGTGAATCATACGTTTTGCAAAATGGTGGGTTTGCCCAAATCAGAAGTGGCAAGTCAAAACCTGAAAAGCTTGTTGAACAGAGAATCTCAGGATGCTTTTTATTTTCATTTGATGGATTTGGATGATAAAAAAAGTCCGGCGAGTTGTATTTTGCACCTGAAGCATTCCAACAAGGCGGTTTGGGTGAAAATGGAGAGCAAAATGTTTTATTTTAATGATATCAACGAGCAGGTTATACAGTCTTCAGTAAGTGACATTACATCCACCAAAAAAATTGAAGAGCATTTATTGCGACTGTCCGCCGCATTTGATCAAAGTGCCAACTCCATAGTTGTAACCGACACCAGTGGCAATATTGAATATGCCAATCCCCGTTTCTTCCAAACAACCGGCTTCTCTCCTGATGAAGTGATAGGACAAAATCCCAGGATTGTTAAATATGAAAAATCTGAGATTGACTACAAGGAGATGTGGACTACCATTGCATCGGGCAAAACCTGGAAAGGCGAGTTTCTCAATAAAACCAAGAAAGGCAAGCTGTATTGGGAAATTGCGACCATCACCCCGGTAAAAAATTATGAGGGCCAAATCATCAACTATCTTGCTATTAAAGAAGATATTACAACCCGAAAGCTGGCAGAGCAAAAACTTCAGAAAGCCAAAGATTTTTACCTGAAATTGCTGGAAGACTTCCCGGTTATGATATGGCAGTGCGATACAAAAGGGAACTTTAACTTTTTCAACCGAACATTTGCAGATTTTACCGGCAACCATAAAAAAGAACTTTCAGTACGGGATTACGACAAAATGATTTTTGCCCAGGATCTGGAGGTTTTTCAGGATGCCTTTAAAAAAAGCCTGAAAAACAAAAGCCCTTTTATCGTAGAATATCGAATCAAGGATCGCTATGACAACTACCGATGGTTGCTCAACCATGCCAAACCTTTTACTGACCTTGATGGAAACTATGGCGGTTTTATAGCCACCTGTATCGATATTCACGACAGAAAAAAAGTGGAAGAACGACTTATCGAAAGTGAAGATAAATACCGGCGTATGTTTGAAGATTCTTCGCTGGGGATTTTCAAGCTGGACCGAAACTTCTCTTTCGTCAATGCCAATAAAGCTTTTGCTACAATGTTCGGATATGAAAATACAGTGGATTTTCTTATCGACATTAACAACAACCCCGATGAGTTTTTCCCCGATTTTGGAAAAGAGAAAGACTTCCGCAAGCAACTGGTAAAAAGCAAAGAAAGCATGTTTGTAGTAGAGAAAGAGTTGTTTCGCAGAGACAAGACACGCATATACACACTTATACACCTTCGCAAGGTTTACGAGCGCAGCCGCAACAAACAATTTTACATGGAGGGTTTTATCGAAGACATTACCCCACGAAAACTTTCCGAACAAAAAATCATTTTCTCAGAGCAAAAATTCAAAGCACTTTTCGAAAAGTCTTATGATGCGGTATTGATACTGGATAACTTCAGGGTGGTAGATTGCAACCGCAAAGCCTCTGAGCTGTTTCAACTGGATTGCAAGGGCCTTTCTGAATTGTTCTTCAGCGACCTTTGCCCCGAGTTACAATACAATCAGGAAAAAACCTCACATCTGCTTCAAAAAAAATACCTTGCAGCTCTGCAGGGTGTTGCGCAAACTTTTGAATGGATTCACATACGGAACGGGAATGCAGAGGATACCTTTGATGCTGAAGTCAGCTTTGCACGAATTTACGTCAAAAACAAGTACATGGTGCAAGCAATTATTCGTGATATAAGTGCTAAAAAACTGGCCGAAAAGCAGCTTAAGCAGGCGAAAGAAGATGCTGAAAAAGCAAGAATGGCTCAATCGGAATTTCTTTCTCTTATGAGTCATGAAATAAGAACCCCTCTTAATGCTGTTGTATCACTAACTGATTTGATGCTTCATGAAAAACAGAACCCCGACCAGCTTGAGAACCTCAGCACAGTTAAAATTTCTGCCGGCCATCTGCTGGGACTTATTGACGATATTCTGGACTATAACAAAATCGAAACGGGCAACATCCGGTTTGAAACAGAGGATTTCGACCTGCGACAGGTGATTGACCAGATCATAAAAGCCTTGTCTATAAAGGCCAAAGAGAAAAACAACAAGCTTATTACCATAATAGAAGACAATGTCCCACGGATTCTTCGTTCTGACACCTTAAGGCTTAAGCAGATTCTGATCAACATGATTTCCAATGCCATTAAGTTTACCCAAAAAGGTAAAATCACCCTTAAAGTAGAAAAACCGAAGGAATCCAACAATAAAATCCTCTTTACGGTTGCGGATACAGGCAAAGGAATATCTCCTGATCGACTGGAGGCTATCTTTGAAAAATTTACCCAGGAGGAAACCAGCACCACACGTAAATACGGTGGGAGTGGACTGGGTTTGACCATTTGTAAAAAACTGGTGGAACTGCAGGGCGGGGAAATTTTTGCCCAAAGCGAACAGGGGAAAGGATCTGAGTTTTCTTTTTATATTCCCATGGAAACAGGAGAAAAGGCAACCGAAGATCTAACCGATATTACCAAAACCCAAAACAACTACTCACTGGAAGGGATGAAAATCCTGATGGTGGAAGATGACCCTATGAATCAGTTTGTGGGGAAAAAAGTTATCGGGAAAAAGTGGAATGCCGCATTAACCATTGTTTCTTCCGGCGAAGAGGCATTGAAACTGCTTGCGCAAAAATCATTCGATATCGTGTTGATGGATTTATTGCTACCCAAAATGGACGGATATGAAGTAGCCGGTAAAATCCGTAACAACGAAAGCCAGGACATCCTGAATCCTTCCATCCCTATCATTGCACTAACCGCAGATGCCTTTGTAGAAACACGCCAAAAAGCACTTGAAACGGGTATGAACGACTTTGTTTCCAAGCCCTTTGATTATGACAACCTGTACAAAAAAATTTATGAGTACAAATCCTCATCCTGACATCGGGTTGTCTTCAACCATCCGTATTGCATGTTTTCCCTTGTTGTGAAATTTTAATCATGTGCGGGTGATCCAATAGTTATTGTCATAGCCCGGCTCATCTGCAATGTCCGGTGGCGACTTTTTTTTGTTCACCTCCGGACTAAAAAGCGAAGCAATGCCTAAGCCCGGAAGGGAACTTAGAGTCCCGTCATGGTCCGGTTCAGATGCAAAGTCCGGTGGCGACTTTTTTGTTCGCCTCCGGACTAAAAAGCGAAGTTATGCCTAAGCCCGGACGGGAACTTAGAGTCCCGAACGGGCAAGTACAATAATCATCCGGCAGTAATTTTTTTGCCACCCCGGTGGTTTCAATTCCCAAAGCATTGAAGGTATTGCGTTAATTCATACCTTTGCACCTCCTTATTAACATAACAATATAAAATTGACAACATGAGCAAAGCTGCTGATAAAAAAGAGTTCAAAAGATATACAGTTACTTCAGCATTACCTTATGCCAACGGACCGGTACATATTGGCCACCTGGCGGGTGTATATGTACCCTCTGACATTTATGTAAGGTACCTTCGGGCCCGAAACAGAGATGTAATTTTTATCGGTGGCAGCGATGAGCATGGCGTTCCTATTACCATAAAAGCACGAAGGGAAAATGTCACCCCACAGGATGTGGTTGACAAATACCATACTATTATCAAGGATTCTTTTGAAAAATTCGGCATCTCTTTCGATGTTTACAGCCGCACTTCTGCTCCCATACATCACCAGACAGCTTCGGCCTTTTTTAAAAAATTGTATGAGAACGGAAAACTAACCGAAAAGGAATCGGAGCAGTATTATGATGAACAAAACAAGCAGTTCCTGGCCGACCGTTACATCACCGGCACCTGTCCGCATTGTTCCTATGAAAAGGCCTATGGCGATCAGTGCGAAAACTGCGGCACATCACTGAGTCCCTCCGACCTGATCAACCCCCAGTCGGTACTCAGCGGCAACAAGCCGGTCATGAAATCCACCAAACACTGGTATCTCCCCTTACAGGATTATGAGCCCATGCTGCGCGAATGGATCCTGGAAGGACATAAGAACGACTGGAAATCGAATGTTTACGGACAATGCAAATCGTGGATTGACCAGGGATTGCAGGCCCGCGCCGTAACCCGCGACCTGGACTGGGGCGTAAAAGTACCGGTGGAAGGGGCTGACGGAAAAGTACTCTACGTTTGGTTTGATGCACCCATCGGGTACATATCGGCAACCCGCGAATGGTCAGAGGAAACAGGAAAAGACTGGGAACCTTACTGGAAAGACAAGGAATCCAAGCTCGTTCATTTTATCGGTAAAGACAACATTGTTTTTCACTGTATTATTTTCCCATCCATGTTGCATGCAGAAGGAAGTTATATTTTGCCGGAAAATGTACCCGCCAACGAATTTCTCAACCTGGAAGGAGACAAAATCTCCACCAGCCGCAACTGGGCAGTCTGGCTGCATGAATACCTGGAAGAGTTTCCCGGGCAGCAGGATGTGTTGAGGTATGCACTCTGTGCGGCAGCTCCCGAAACCAAGGACAACGATTTTACATGGAAAGATTTCCAGGCACGCAACAACAGTGAATTGCTGGCCATTTTCGGAAACTTTGTGAACCGCACCCTGGTGCTTACCCACAAATATTACGAAGGGAGTGTTCCTGCTGCAGGAGAATTGTCGGATTACGACCGGGAAACCCTTGATGCCATGCAACGCTATCCGGAAACCATTGCCCGCAGCCTGGAAAATTACAAGTTCAGGGAAGCATTGAGTGAATTGATGAACCTGGCCCGCCTGGGAAACAAATATCTGACGGACAGTGAACCCTGGAAAATATTTAAAACCGACCCCGACAGGGTAGCTACCATCATGAATATCAGCCTGCAGATTTGTTCAGCCCTTGCAGTGTTGAGCGGCCCTTTCCTGCCTTTTACTGCAGAGAAGCTGCTCAAAATGCTGGCCATGGACAACCTTTCCTGGGATGATGCGGCAAAACCCGATGCGCTGAAAGCCGGACACAGAATCAACAAGGCAGAGTTGCTGTTTACCAAAATTGAAGATGAACAAATCCAGGCGCAGATAGAAAAACTCACCAACACGAAAAAAGAAAATCAGGAACAGGAAAACAGCGTAGTGAAACCGTTTAAGGAAAATATTGCCTTTGAGGATTTCGTAAAAATGGATTTGCGTACCGCAACCATTACTGCTGCAGAAAAGGTAGCAAAAACCAAAAAACTGCTCAAACTTACTTTAGACACAGGCTCTGACACAAGGACCGTGGTTTCGGGCATTGCAGGTTTTTATGACCCTGCAGATATTATTGGCACACAGGTGGTGCTGTTGGCCAATTTACAGCCCAAATCCATCAAAGGGATAGAATCGCATGGCATGATTCTCATGGCGGAAGCCAGCGACGGAACCCTTACTTTTGTAAAACCAGACAAACCCATAAATAATGGCGCAATAATATCATAAGCGACAAAATACGGCCTTTGGACAACGCAATTTGCCAATCGGTATAAAACTTTGTTTTTAGGTGATTTACGTGTTTTTTTAAGCCAAAAATATTTTTATTTTTGCGTCACTCTTTTGGCCTCGTAGTTCAACGGATAGAATAGAAGTTTCCTAAACTTTAGATACAGGTTCGATTCCTGTCGAGGCTACAAAGTTTTTATTAAAAGCGCACTTAATATCAAAAAGCCTCCCCCAACTGTTATCAGGCCATTTATTAAGGTGCCGTTGTCTTACAAGTCAATCTTAAAAAAAATGCCATGAACAGAAAAGACGAAAGACCAAGTAAAATATCTTACGAAAGATATTTGAACGAGTTAGGTATCCCTGAAGAATTAAAAAAATCCAATGATGGCCACATTCCGGATTACGTAAAATATGGTACCTGGCTCAGGGTCAATAATACCGAAAAATTCGAATCAGATTACCAGGCCTGGAAAACAAAAGTAAGAGCCGAGCAAAATCTCGACTAGCATTACTGCAGACATCTTACAGAAAAGGCTGTTGTGGAAAACCACAACAGCCTTTTTTATGAAATACCCTTACTCTCTATATTCCACTGAAATCTACACCACTAAACACAAGGGTCGGGCTTTGCATTGATGAATACGGATACGGGTCGTTTCCGGTCTCGGTAAGCTGATTCCAGAGGGTTTTGAAATTGCCTGAAATATTCATTTCATTGAGTGCTTTTACCACTTTTCCGTTTTCGATCAACTGGCCTGAAATTCCGAAGGAAAAATCGCCGGTGGTTGAATTGGCATTCCCCCCGTTAAAGGCAGTAACAAAAATGGCCCGTTGCTGGCTTTCCAAAATCTGCTTTTGGTTGCGGTTTCCATAACCCATAATAATATTGGAAGTGGAACCCCCGTTGGGAGTCATTCCCAGTTTTCTTCCATAATAATTATCGATGTACCAGGCATTGAGCACCCCGTTTTCTATCATCACCCTGCGTCGGGCTGCAATTCCTTCACTGTCGAAAAGCCTTGAGGCCATACCCCCTTTTATCAGGGGATCGTCAATAATGGTCAGATGCTTTGAGGCAATGGATTTGCCCAGCATCCCATCAAGGAATGAGTTTTTCTGCTGTATGTTTCTTGCCGTCATGGGTTGAAACAATCTCCAGAGCAAACCTCCGGCGATGCGGTTATCAAGAATCATCGTATACCTGCCGGAAGCAATTTTTTGCTGTCCCAGCTGCTTCAGGGTATCTTCAAGTGCATTCTGGGCTACTTCGGTGGGCTTGGGAAGTTCATTCAAAAACCGTTGCCCGGCAAAGAAAGAACCCGAAGGCCTTGCCCCGGCATCCATTACGCTCAAAGAAGCACTCATCCTGAAAAATGTGCTGCCCCAGTCCCCTGCAAAACCATTGCTGTGTACCCGCACTCCTTCTGAAGCAGTATCGCTGAAATATGCTGCAGTGGATAGGATATCCATATCCGATTGCCGTAAAAGCTGTTCGGTTTCCATGGCTGTTTCTATCCTGTACTCAGGGGTTACCTGACCATGACCGGGATCCACAAGCCCCAAGTCCAGGGAAGTGTCAGAGGGGTAAAGGGAAGGATCGGGCAGTGTTCTGTCGGGATCAGGAGAAAGATATTGGGTTGCTTCAACAGCTTCGGAAATAAATTTTTCCAGCTGACGCTTTTTGAGGTTATTGGTTGAATGACCCGAGTATTTATTGTCGCGGTAAATCTGCAGCGAAAGACTGTTCTCGGTAGATTCTCTGATGGTTTCAAGTTTCTGTTCTCTGATCTCGATATTCACAGCCCGTGAACGGGAGATAGATATTGCAGCCTCAGTTGCTCCTTTTTTTATGGCAAAATTGCTGGCCCATTGAGCCAGTTCCATGCGTTCTTTATTATTCATGTCAGTTACAATCTTTAAGTTAAAAAATCAGGCATTGACGCCTCCAACGGTAATTTTGGAAACCTTCACGGTGGGTTGACCCAAAGATGCCGGCACTCCCTGCCCACCTTTTCCACAGGTCCAGCCACTTTCCGACATTTCCATGTCGTTGGCCACCATCTCAATGTCGCTCAGTACGCGCGGGCCATTGCCAATGATATTCACATCTTTGATGGGGCGCGTCATTTTACCGTTTTCTATCAGATAACCTTGCTTAACATAGAACGTAAAGTCCCCGGGGCCGATTCTCACCTGACCGTTGGTAAAAGATTCAGCGTAGATTCCATATTTCACCGATTCTATAATTTCCTCTTTCTCATGAGGCCCGTCGAGCATGTAAGTGTTGCGCATCCGGGGCAAAGGCATATGGCGGAATGACTCCCTGCGCCCGTTTCCGGTAGGCTCAACTCCATAGTGCTTAGAACTGATTCGGTCATGTAAATAGGAAGTGAGAATGCCATTTTCAACCATGTAGGTTTTCTGTACATCATTGCCTTCATCATCAATATTAATAGCACCCCTGTTGTTGGGTGTGGTACCATCATCAACGATGCTGACAAATGATTCTGCCACTTTCTTGCCGATTTTGTCGCTGAAAATAGACTCTCCACGGCGGTTAAAGTCAGCCTCCATTCCGTGTCCGATGGCTTCGTGCAGCAATATTCCGGAGCTACCGGCTGCCAGCACCACCGGCATTTCTCCTGCCCGGGGTACAACAGCGTCAAACAACAGCAGGGTGCTGTCAACAGCTTCTTTTGCAATGCGATCGAGGTTGGATGTGGAGAAAAACTCAACATCCTGGCGCCCTGAACTGGTATAACCATTCTGTTCTCTTTTACCTTCTTTTTCGGCTACACATGAGGCACTCAATGTACTCATAGGCTGATAATCGCAGGCAATAATCCCTTCCGAATTGGCAAAAAGAATGTAGGAAGTCTGGTCAGAGAAGGAGACATTCACTTTTTCAACAGCAGGGCTGAGAGAAAAAACCTTGTCGTTCATGTATTGCAGAAAAGGAATCTTGTCGTTGATGCTAACCTCTTCCCATGGGGTGTTGATCTTGTAATAACCGGGCACCGTTTTTTCGTTAAGCGACAGCACCTTCATGCGGGTATTGCTGTTGGCAATATTGGCAGCGGTTTGGGCTGCAGACTTCATTGAGCTGACCGTAATATCCTCGGTATAGGAATACCCGGTTTGTTCACCGCTGATAACCCGGATACCCACCCCAAAACTCACGTTGGAAAAGGCACGGTTAACCATGTTGTCTTCCAGCGCAACCGTGTTGCTTATGTTATGCTGAAAATACAGGTCACAGTAGTCACCTCCCCGTGAAAGTCCTTCTGCAAGAACATCCATGATCATTTTCCGGGTTACCCCAAAATGATTGAGGTAATCATTTAACTGGTACTTCAGCGGAGAAGATGCCTGTGTGCCAGACATGCATCCACTGAGAAGGGAAGGCATCAGAATAGTGCCTGCTACCGCGATACCTCCTGTCTTCAGAAAGTCGCGCCGATTAAAATTTCTGTCCATATAATGCTGTATTAAAGTGATTAAAGAATTGTCGAAATCATCCACAACCTGTTAAAATTCCCTTGTAAATTTTACGTTTTCCTTCAGTTAATAAATCTTTCAGCTACCATTTTAACCCGGCTGCAAAACTCTATTGTTTTGAATATGACGCTAATATGTGTTCCAGCGTTACAAGTGTGCTTCCTTTTTTTCCTTTTGCCCTTGTGCAGACAGGTTGCCAATGCTTTCAAAGAACTGCTTTTCAGCAGATCCATTGGAAGAGAGTCATGACATGTATGAGGATAAAAATTTCGCTCTACTGCAGGATAAATTTTCCTGTAACTGGCGTCTGTCCGGGATTGCTCAGCCTGTAGAAATAGACGCCCCTTTTCCACGAGGCCACATCCACTGCGGTAAGGGACTTTGCAAACTGTTCTTTCAGGAGCACCTTGCCGGCAGGATCGAAGACCTCCACCACAGCATTCGCCCAGCTTGCGGGGTGTTGAAAGCTTATGCTTTTTCGGGCCGGATTGGGGTACATCCAAACCGGTTGAGCCTGCGCAACTTCATCTACTGAGGTTATTACCAGCGGAGTCCCCCAGGTGGTATCCCCTTTTTTGTAGTAGACAAGAAGCCGTGACGATTCGTCAAATCCGGAATCATAAGAATAGTAGGGTCCACCAAGTCCTTCGTAGTAAGAACCAAACATATAGCGCTTATCCCAGATCACCTCTTGCCAGCAGTCTTCTGACACCTTATAAAGCCACCAATGACCTGTTACCTTGGTTGAAGCAAACTGCAAATAACCTCTTGCAGAATTTTCATAATCAAAAATGGGTTCTCCTGCCCTGATATCAAATTCCAGATTAGGCTGAATTTCTGCCGTTATTGTATCGTGGGTAAAAGTATGAGTGGCGGCATCCGGATAAACCTGGTGAGTTTCACTGATTCTCCGTTCAATCAGGTAAGAAACATACTCTCCTTCATCCGACCTTTCGAGGAACCGATGAATGCTTTCGGTGATTGTAGAATACTCAGGGTTTAGGTTTGAATACTTAATGTGAAGTTCATCTCCGGGCTGATGGTTATGCACCATATCCCAGGTTAAATTCACTTCTCCCACATCGGGATTGGATAAACCTGCCAGCTCTACTTCTTTCAGCTCAAACTGGTAGTTATAACCCGGCATTTCAAAGGGGAACATAATAAAGTTAAGGCCTTGCAGCATCCCATGATTT
>JAABSE010000081.1 GCA_011390575.1 Sphingobacteriia bacterium | reverse complement strand
GAAATTTATTAAACCCATAACGACACCGGGCGACAGAAAAACATATTACACCTTGTCCCATGATATTTCCTGGTCTGAAATTTTCAACAAAAGGGTACATGAATTAAACCACCTGACATCTTTGTTTAACAAAGCCCTCAACCTGAGAGCCAACAGGAATGACTCTCCGGGTCAATGGTTAAGCAAGGCCATGGAGTTTTATGAGTGGCTGGAAAGCGAACTTCCGCAACTCATGGAAAAATGGGAAAAATATCAACAGCAAAAATCCGCATAATGCTTTTTAAGGGCATTTCTCTGACTTTCCCATCAACTGATTGCACGAAAAATATTTACAACACAAAAGCATCCATTATAAACACTTTGAAAAAAAACAACCATGAAACATTTGACAACAACTTTTCTTGTCTTACTCTTTACTGCCATCCATATACAGGCGCAGGATCCCAAAGCCATCATGCAACGAATGGAAGACAATATGCGTGGCACTTCATCCTACAGCGAAATGACCATGGAAACCGTAAGGCCCCGCTACACACGCGAAATCAGCATGAACTCCTGGTCATTGGGTGAAGAGTACGCACTGATTGTTATCACTGCTCCCGCGCGGGAACAGGGTACTGCCTTTCTGAAAAGAGAGCATGAAATCTGGAATTATGTGCCCAATATCGACCGCACGGTAAAAATGCCTCCCAGCATGATGTCGCAATCCTGGATGGGATCCGACTTCACCAATGACGATTTGGTTCGTGGCAGCTCAACTGTTGATGATTTTGATCATACCCTGCTGGCCACAGAAACCATGGATGGGGTGGAGAGTTACAAAATTGAACTGATCCCTCATCCCGAAACGCCTGTTGCTTACGAAAAAATCATTCGATGGGTGAGTACTGACGATTACCTTCCGGTGAAAGTAGAGAATTACGACGACAGGGATGAACTGGTCAGCACCATCCGTTTCAGCGAAGTGAAAACATTGGGTGGGCGCAGCTTTCCCACAGTAATGGAAATGATACCTCACGACAAGGAAGGTCATAAAACCATCATAACTACCCATAAGGCGGATTTTAACATCAACCTGAGCAAAGACTACTTTTCTCAGCAAAATATGCGGAATGTGAGGTGATTTATCATTCCCGTTCCCGTCAACATCTATTGTTCATAACCTACTCCAACTATTCTCCAAACATGAAAACTGTCATCAAAACTTCTAACCTGGAAAAAATTTACAACAGCTCCGTGGCACCGGTAAGAGCTGTGAATGATGTAAACCTTGAATTCCGTGAGGGTGAATTTACCGCCATCGTGGGGCCTTCAGGAAGTGGCAAAACTACCTTCCTCAATCTGATTGGCGGGCTGGATAAGCCTACCAAAGGAAAAGTCATTATTGACGAGACCGATATTTCTACACTGAAAGAAAGCCAGCTGTTTGACTTCAGGCTCAGAAACATTGGATTTGTTTTCCAGTCTTACAACCTGATTCCGGTGCTTACAGCCAAAGAAAATGTATCTTTTATCATGTTGTTGCAAAAACGGGCCAAAGAGGAGATGGAGAAGCGGGCCAAAGAGATGCTGGAGCAGGTCGGGTTATCCGACAAAATCAACGTGCGCCCCAATCAGCTCTCGGGCGGTCAGCAGCAAAGAGTGGCGGTGGCAAGAGCCCTGGCTTCCAAACCCAAGTTTGTACTGGCCGATGAGCCCACTGCCAACCTGGACACCGAGTCGGCTTTTAACCTGCTGGATATTATGTCGCGCCTTAACAAGGAAGAAAACATAACCCTGATATTCTCAACACACGACCAGAGAGTCATTGAGAGGGCCAAAAGGGTAATTACACTGGTAGATGGCTCCGTGAGTAAGGATGAAAATTTTGACAGATAGCTGAAAGATTCACCATTTAACTTTTCAACTCTAAAATTCCTCAACTTTCAACCTTAACACTAAACAAAATGAACCTAATATTTACACTGGCCTGGCGAAACCTGTGGCGCAACAGGAAAAGAACCTTTATCACCATGAGTTCTGTCTTCTTCGCCGTCATTCTGGCCATTTTATTTTTTTCCATGGAACAGGGCTCTTATGAAAGAATGATTGACAGCCTGGTGAAATACAGCACAGGATACATACAGGTTCAGGATGTTCTTTATCATGAGGAGCCTTCCATTGACCATGCGATGCTCTTTGATGAGGACATAGAAGCCTTGCTGGAGAAATATGACGAAGAGATTTCTTTCCATGTTCCGCGTCTTCAGAGTTTTGCCCTGGCAGCCACGGAAAACACCACGAGGGGAAGCATGGTAACAGGCATTGATGTGGAGAAAGAGCTTATGATGAATGACCTCTCTGACGATATTACACAGGGGGAGTTTCTGAGCAAAAATGATGATGGTCTTTTGATTGCCGAGGGGTTGGCCAGTATCCTGGGGGCTGGTGTAGGAGATACCCTTGTGCTTCTGGGACAAGGATTTCAGGGCACAACAGCAGCCGGCAAATTTCCCGTGAAAGGAATGGTGGACTTAAAAATCCCTGAGATCAACAACAACACCCTGTATATGACCCTCGAAAATGCCCAGTGGTTTTATGGTGCAGACAACAGACTGACGGCACTGATTATCATGCCCGAAAACCCGGACAAAACCCAAAGCCTGGCCCAACAAATGCTTGAGGACATTGATCGTGAATGGTACACAATACTCACCTGGGAAGAGTTGCTCAAAGATTTGCTTGCCCTGATGAAGTTTGACATGGCAGGGACCATGGTGATGATGGTGATTCTTTACATTGTTATTGCTTTCGGTTTATTTGGAACCATCCTGATGATGCTCATTGAGAGACAGAGGGAGTTCGCGTTGCTTTTTTCTCTTGGAATGAAAAGAAAAATTCTTGCCGGGGTATGTTTCGTTGAAACACTGTTCATTTCTCTGGCAGGCACATTAATGGGGGTTATTGGTGCCATTCCCATTGTAAGCTATTTCCACTTCAACCCTATCCCTCTTTCCGGACAAATGGCAGAAGCTATTTCCGAATATGGGTTTGAGCCGGTTCTCCCCTTTTCATCAGATCCCACTGTTTTTTACACACAAGCATTATATGTTTTGATTATCTCCGTACTGATCGGCTTGTATCCGGTTAAAAAAGTTTTCCAATTAAAAATTCTTGACGCAAAACACTAAGACAATGAACATGCTGCTGAAAATATCATGGAGAAACATCTGGCGCAACGGCCAGCGTAGCATAACCATGGTCCTTGCCATTGCTGCCGGCCTCTGGGGCGGCATCTTTGCGGCATCTGTTGCCATGGGCCTGATGGATCAACGCTTCCGCACGGGTATTGAGCAGGAGTTCTCCCACGTGCAAATGCACAACCCCGACTTTTTAAAAGACGCCGGTGTTCGTCATCATATAGAACCCTGGCCTGAGATTCACCAAAAACTTTCCTCAGACTCCGATGTAAGTGCTTTTACAGGTCGAACCATCGTAAATGGAATGGTAACCACAGCCAATCTAACCCGTGGAGCCAACATCATCGGTATACACCCTTCCTCTGAAGCAGCCACCACACGGCTCGACCAAAATATAGTGGAAGGGGAATACCTGGATGAAGACACGCAAAATCCTCTGTTAATGGGAAAAAGCCTGGCGGAAAAAATGAAAGCACGGGTGGGATCAAGAGTAGTGCTCACTTTCCAGGATGCCAACAACGAGCTGATTTCTACTGCCGGACGGGTTACAGGTATTTTTCAAACCGCCAATTCTATGTATGATGAGATGAATCTTTACATTCTTCAGTCTGATCTGAACCGGCATGTCGGAGAAGAGGACATTGTGAGTGAAGTGGCGGTGCTGCTCCACGATCTGGATCAGGCCGGACCATTTGCGGAGAAATACCAGGAGGTATTTCCATCGCTCACCGTTCGTACATGGGCCGAGTTATCTCCGCAACTGGCATTTTACAACCAAATGGGCATGACCATGTTTATCATTATTCTCATTATCATTTTGCTCGCACTGGCCTTTGGGCTGCTCAACACCATGCTTATGTCGGTATTTGAGCGTACCCGGGAGCTGGGAATGCTCATGTCGGTGGGCATGAACAAGCAGCGGATCTTCGTCATGATTTTGCTGGAAACCATTTTCCTCACCCTCACCGGAGCTCTTGCCGGTTCTGCACTGGCAATGATTACCATAGGTCTGCTTTCCGATAAGGGTATCAATCTTGGCCTGGTAGGAGGAGATTCGCTTCAGAATTTTGGTTTCGAACCGGTGATCTATCCCATGATTGACAACAGTTTCTTTGCAATTCTTACAGTGCTTGTTATTCTCACGGCATTGCTCACTGCCATTTACCCCGCGTTGAAGGCTCTTCGGCTAAGACCTGCGGAAGCGGTTAGGGCGGAATAGGGTAATGATGAATGCAGAATGTAGAATTTAGAATGATGGAGGAGGAAGGAGGAAGGAGGAATTTTAAGATAAAAATAACTGTTATGTACTTTAAAGCAATAGTCCTTTTTTTGGCATTTAATTCTTTTTTTATATTTACTGGCATAGGGTTGGAAGGAAAGGATGGAATTCCGGATAACATGTCATTACGAGGATATATCAAAGCCATGCCGGGCATGAGACTCGACAAGGATTTTGGCAATCCGGAGTTTGACAACCTTATCCATCATCGTTTGAATTTCCGCTGGAGCCTGCCGGGAGACATCAATCTGCATGTGGAAGGGAGAAACAGACTGATGTACAATGCTCTGTTCAAAGACTTTTCTTTTGGAGATCTCCTGAAAGAGGATGATGGTCTGGTGGATATGTCGTGGGTATGGCTTGATGACGGATCCTGGATAGGACATACTGAGGTAGACCGGTTGTTTATGGACTATCGCTACAACAACTGGCAGTTTCGTGCCGGACGACAACGCATCAACTGGGGCATCAACCTGGTTTCCAACCCCAACGATTTGTTCAACACCTATTCCTTTTTCGATTTTGATTACCGGGAGCGGCCCGGGACTGATGCACTAAGAGTGCAATACCATACGGGATTTGCCTCCCGCCTGGAGGTCGCCTTTAGTCCGGCCAGCGATTGGGAGCAAAGTACGGGAGCCCTTTTGTGGTCTTTCAACCGCAGGGGGTATGACTTTCAGACACTGGCAGGCTACTACCGCAACCGATCGGCACTGGGTGTCGGATGGGCAGGGAGCATTGGGGGAGCCGGATTCAAAGGAGAAGGAACATGGTTTTACCATCTGCAGGAGCAACCCGGCAGCGACCGCAGCACCCTGGTGCTGGCTGCCGGCTTAGACTACATGTTTTCCAACAGCACTTTTGCCGTACTGGAATTTCTTTACAATGGTGGCTACCAGCCCGGACAGGCGTTGCTGCTGCTTCTTAACCAGCCCCTGCGTCCTGACAACATCATGATCTCTGAATATGCCGCAACCCTGAGCCTTCAACACCCTTTTTCTCCGATTTTTAACGGAAGCCTCACACTGATGTCGCTTCCGGATCAGGAGGCCTTTTTCATCTCTCCCTCTGCCACCTGGTCGGTAATTACCAATCTCGATCTGGAAATGATTTCTCAGGTGTTTCTGGGAGGGAAAGATCCCATGTTGAAGCAGGCCGGTTCGGCATGGTACATATCGCTCACTTATTCTTACTAACCAGGCTATGACTCCAAAACACATTCAAATCCACCTTTCCCTGTCCGATGCAACCAGAAAGCTTTCAGGCTTGATTCTCCTGTTGCTGTTGTCCGTTTTTACTGTTTTTGCCGGTGAAAAACCGGAAGAGCCTGTCCGAAAAACCGTGGGGGTGGTTTTGAGTGGCGGTGGCGCCAAAGGGGTGGCACATGTGGGAGTGCTCAAAGCACTGGAAGAAAACAACATCCCCATCGATTACATTGCAGGGACTTCTATTGGTGCCATGGTAGGCGGATTGTATGCAGCAGGATATTCTCCCGATGAAATTCTTGAGTTGATGAGCTCCCGCGAGTTTAACAATGCTGCCGCCGGAAGACTGGACAAAAAACATGATTTTTACTTTTTCCATCATGACCCTGCACCGGTATGGATTTCTGTGAACTATGGACTTGAACATACCTTCAACCTGCAAAGTATTATCCGCGACAACCTCCCCTCCAATATTGTTTCACCAGGAATGATGGACTTCATGTTTATGGAAATCCTCGGGCCCGCTTCCGCAGCAGCCCGAAATGATTTCGACAGCCTGTTTATCCCTTTTCGTTGTATTGCTTCCGACATTACCAACAAAGAAGCAATCGTAATGAGAAAGGGACATCTGTCTGAAGCCGTGCGTGCTTCCATGACCTTCCCTTTCTACTTTAAACCTATTTCCATTGATGGAAAAGTTCTCTTTGACGGGGGCATGTTCAACAACTTCCCGGCCAACGTGGTAATGGAAGATTTCAAGCCTGATATCATCGTTGGCAGTGTGGTAGCATCCAATCCAAAACCGCCTGATGTACATGATATTAT
Source organism: Sphingobacteriia bacterium (assembly GCA_011390575.1). GTDB lineage: Bacteria > Bacteroidota > Bacteroidia > Bacteroidales > UBA7960 > SKVR01. The sequence continues at coordinate 9,372 of JAABSE010000081.1, read as the reverse complement.
TTCTCAGCTGGAGAATATGTTGATGGTTTTCTCAGACTATTCGCTTCCTGAAGGAGCCGAAGGGATAATATTGTATCCGGAAGTCCCTGACTTGTCAGTTACAGATTTCAGCAAAAACAAAGAAGTTTTTGAAGCGGGCTTTGAGGTTGTAACAGACAACCTGGACTCCATCCGTTCTTTCAACCCCCACCGCAGATTTATTCAGGAGGTAAGATACCACAGACTGACCTTCCGCAATTCATATCCTGAAAACAAACTGGCGGGAATTATCCTTCAGGAAGATGCAGGTGAAAGCGGTGCTTTTGCCCGCTCTTTTTTGCAGCCCCCGAAAAAGGAACTAACATTGCCAGAACTCAGAGAAAATTATTACAGATTACTTTCCGTTGACAAATTCAGACATATTTATCCCAGGCTGCACTTTAATGAAAATCTCCAGGCTTATCAACTGGAATTGGAACTAAAGAAAAATTTTCCCTTTCGCCGATGTTTGGGTGGGAATTTATCATCCCGTTCCATTAATCAGTTTTTTGGCATGTTTTCCTATGAAAAACTAAGCAAATACCCTTTGACCCTGAGTGCAAATTTTTTTGTGGGAAACAATTACAACAGCGGGAAAATATCAGCAAGAATAGACTTTCTGAGAAGTGTTCCTTTTTATATTGTGGCCGAAACCTCCATCAGCCGATGGAGCTATGCCTCTGAAAGTGTATTTCTGTTTGAAGAACAAAAACCCTCATTTATTATCCAGGGAGAGTTCCGCAACGACCTCAGGTTTGTTTTCCCCTGGGGATACAAAGGAAAGATTGAGTCCGGAATATTTTACTCAAGGACAAAAAATGAGTTCTACAATTCCAGTATTTTCTCCCGCTCCGACACAACAGACGTTACAAGACTTTCACCCCTGGGGTTATACTTTTCCATGGAGAAAAACACACTGGACCATTACCAGTATCCCAGCTCCGGCAGTTTCTTTAACGTTACATCGCGTGTGATGGGAATGAAAGAACGTTACTATCCGGGAACAACCTCTTTTAGTATGCACGCACAGGAGCAATACCTTCACTGGTGGGAAGCGAGCCTCAAATGGGAAAATTATTTTGGAGCCTATCAGCGGGTCAGACCTGCCATTGTAAGCGAGTTGTTTTTTTCCAATCGTCCCTTACTGCATAATTACAGCGCAAGTCGTTTGATAGCCCCCCAGTACAGCCCCTTTGCTTTTGCCCGTACCCGTTACCTTGACTCTTTCAGGGCCAATCAGTTTGCTGCTTTAGGGCTAAAAACCAACCTGATGCTGGGAAACAAGTGGTTTATCCTGGCTGAAATGCATGCCTTTCAACCCTTCAAAGATATTCTGCAGGCTGTAAACCATTCGGCCATGTATGAAAGATCAAAATTTGACCCGGCTATGATGTATCATGCAGCCCTGGTTTTTCATACTCCTATGGGTCCACTTAGTGCCGGAATTAGTTATTTTGACCGGGAAGAAGACCCTACTACTTTTGTGATTAATTTCGGCTACATCCTGTTTAACCGAAAAACTTTTTAGCCAGACCCAAACTGATAAAAGTGTACAGAAATGTACATGATATGCCCATCCTTGTACAGTTAACCAGAATCCACAATCATTCTCAACTTCATAAAGTGCTGTTTTCGTTTTACTTATACACTTTGGCCTGTAGATTGATTTAAAAAGTGTCATAATTCACAATTAAACCTGAAAATGACATTTATCCCATGAAAAACAAGATTCTTTTAATGATTGCTCTCACAACGGTAAGTATGCTTGTGACATCCTGCGAACCGGTTGATTACCTTCCATGTTTAAAGCCTTCAGGGGCTGCCGTAGAAGAAGTTCGTACCACAGACTCTTTTAACGGAGTTAACTTATCTATGCACGCCAGCGTACACATTTCCAAAGGTAAGGAACACAGCATCGTAATTGTTGCTGCACCCAACATCCTGGAGCACATTGCTGTACACTCCAATGGTCAAACCTTGTATATTGAAAAAAACAGATGTCTGCGAACCCGCATGGATGACATAAAAATATTTATAACCACACCCAGGCTGGAGAACCTTGATCTTTCCGGATCAGGGAACATCCATCTTGAAGAGGCCTTTGAGGGAGAACAGCTTCAGCTTTCTCTGTCAGGTTCCGGAAAAATCTTTGCCGAATCTCTGTCATACCAAAGCATTACCGCAAATATTTCCGGCTCAGGCGATATAAAAACCAGTGGCTTTGTCCATCAACAATGCGTTTCCATCAGCGGATCGGGCAACATGGAGGGCTATGCAATGCAATCTGAATATGCTACCATTAAAATAAGCGGATCCGGCAATGCAAAGGTATTTGTTACCGAACTTCTGGATGGCAAAATTGCCGGAAGTGGTAATATCTGGTATGTGGGCAACCCAACTGTAAACATCAGCATTGCAGGTTCAGGTGCCATTCATCACATGGATGAGGATTTTCACTTTAGCAATGAGTAGCTTATTGTTTGACCAGGAATACTATTTAACAGCTGAAGTAAAAAACCTGCCGCTCTAACCAACCAAATTGCCTTCAAAACATAATGATTTTGAAGGCAATTTTCCTTTTTACCCCCCTGAAAAATAACCTTCAGGGGTAACAACATATTTTTTAACTTTGAGGTCGGTTTTTTGCCGGAAAAACATATCAGCTGTTTTAATACAGAAACAGCTGTTCATAGCATTACAGGCAATAAGCATTTCCCGAAAGATAATGCAAGGCACGTGATTTTTAACCCATTAAATAGAATCAAAAATGACAAAAAACATTTTTTCTGCAGTTTTACTGTTGTTGTTCTTCTGCGGTTGCGGTTTATCAACAGCCAACAACCAGACCGAAGAAGCCCGTGAAACAAAGACAGAAACCAAAGTTGAAAAAAGTGGTCCACGGGTATTGGTTTCTACGACTCATGGCGATATGATTATTGAGCTATACAACGAGACACCGCTTCACCGCGATAACTTCCTGAAGCTTGTGAAAGAGGGCTATTATGACGGAACACTTTTTCACCGGGTAATCAAAGATTTTATGATTCAGGGTGGCGATCCACATTCCAAAGATGCAGCACCAGGCGAGCGACTGGGTGTGGGAGGTCCCGGATATACCATTCCTGCTGAATTTGTGCAAGGCAAGTTCCATAAAAAAGGGGCGCTGGCAGCAGCCAGGCAAGGCGATCAGGTAAACCCGGCAAAAGAATCCTCCGGGTCCCAGTTTTATATTGTACAGGGAAAAATCGTTCCATCGCAGCAATTGGATATGATTGAGCAAAGAGCCGGCAAAACGTTCTCCAACGAACAGAGATTAACTTATACCACCGAAGGGGGCGTGCCTCATCTGGACGATGAATATACCATATTTGGTGAAGTGATTGATGGAATGGAAGTAATTGACCGGATTGCTTCTTTACGTACCGATGAGGCCAACAGACCCCTGGAGGACGTTTCGGTTACCATGACCATCATCCGTGAATAGGTTACAAACTGCAAAGTGAAAAATAATAAAGAAGCAAACCTCAACCTGTCGAACCAAAAGACAGAAAACGATACAATTCTCCCATTGAAATGACAGAAAAAATAAAAAAATTACTGAGCGAAGTAGAGGCTTTTCAGGCAGAAACCCCCGGAGCTTTAGAAGATTTCCGTATTAAGATGCTTTCCAAAAAAGGGTTGATCAGTGAATTGTTCAACGATTTTAAGGCGCTTCCACCGGAAGAGAAAAAAGTGGTGGGACAGCAACTGAATGTGCTGAAAACCGCCGCACTTGAAAAAGTGAACAGCCTGAAAGAGCAAATGGAAGAAAATTTCAATCAGCAAAAGGCTTCCGGCAAGTACCCTGACCTGAGTTTGCCGGCAGATTTTGCCCTTTCTGGCAGCCGCCATCCCATTTCCATTGTGCGCAACCAAATCAACAGTATTTTTGAGAAAATCGGGTTTGTTATCTCTGAGGGACCTGAAATAGAAGACGACTGGCACAACTTTTCTGCACTCAACTTTGCCGAGGAGCACCCGGCCAGAGATATGCAGGACACTTTTTTCGTGGAAAAAAACCCCGATATTGCCCTGCGTACCCACACTTCTTCTGTGCAGGTCAGGGTAATGAAAAATCAACAACCCCCCATCAGAACCATCTCTCCGGGAAGGGTTTTCCGCAATGAAGCCATTTCTGCCCGGGCCCATTGCATTTTTCACCAGGTGGAAGGGCTCTATATTGACAAAGGAGTTTCTTTTGCTGACCTTCGCCATGTGCTCGACCACTTTGCCAGGGAATTTTTTGGCGCCGACGCACGTATACGCCTGCGTCCCTCCTACTTCCCCTTTACCGAGCCCAGCGCAGAAGTAGATGTATCCTGCCCCTTCTGCAAAGGCAAAGGATGCAACATTTGCAAAGGCTCAGGATGGGTGGAAATCATGGGTTGTGGCATGGTTGACCCCAACGTGCTCGAAAACTGCAATATCGACAGCAAGGTGTATTCAGGATATGCCTTTGGCATGGGGATAGAACGCATTACCATGCTCAAATATCTGGTTAACGACCTGCGTTTGTATTTTGAAAATGATGTGAGGTTTCTCAGACAATTTTCTTCTGCACACTAAAATCCTGCAATAATATAACGGTATTCCGCTGAAAGCCCATCATCACACCATATGTGGAGCTAGTGCTTTCGGCTAACGCTCAAAGGCAGTCTGTTTCAGGCTGCCTTTTTTCTTTCCCTCAGTGAATCCCTGAAAAAAGTTCTACTCCCTGTAACTTTCTCCTCTCCCTTCACGTCATAAAACTGAAACAACAGAATTCATTCACAAAAACTGACAGGTTATGCAAACAAAAACTTACAATTTACCCATTTCCATTGTGCTACTGGCAACAATAATCATGCTGCAGTCATGTGTATTTGATGTGAACGCCGTGAAAGGAAACAAAAACATTGTAACCGTTGAAAACGATTTGACACCTTTTGAAGCGCTTCAAATCTCCGGTATTTTCGAAGTATACCTTACAGAGGGAAATTCTCCCCATATAGAAATCGTTACAGATGAAAACATCCATGAATATATAACTGTGGATGTTCGCAACAACACCTTACATCTGGGCATGGAAAAAGGCAGCTACGACCCCTCAAAGCTGGAGGTTTATATAACTGCCAACCCCTTGAATAAGATTGGCATATCGGGTGCCGCCAGCCTTACATCAGAAAGCATCCTGACGGGAGAAAACCTTTCGATTAACACAAGTGGGGCGGGCAATGTAGATATTGAAGTACAATCGGAAATCTTACAGACCCGTGTATCCGGAGCGGGAAAAATTGACATCCGTGGAGAAGCCTCTGAGCATGATATCCAGATCAGCGGAGTAGCCGCCATTGACTGTGACGATCTTGCCACAGAAAAAACCAAAGTATCCATCAGTGGGGCAGGATCGGCAAAAGTGCACGCAACGGATGACCTTGATGCAAGCGTAAGCGGTGTGGGTTCGATCCGATACTCAGGGGAACCGAAACATATTCGCACCAGCACTTCCGGAGCAGGAAGTATTAAACCAGCATAAAATCTTAACAAATAAATCAGAAAACAAGAAAAATCCCTTTTGCAACCATGATTACAAACTATTTAAAAAGAAAAAACATGAAAACATTAAATGCAATAAAAACGACTCTATTCTTGCTTTTCGCGGCTCCTCTTTTGGTAAGCGCGCAGGAAGTAAGCCAGGTAAGAGAAACCGGCCCATTTTCAGCCATTGATGCCGGAAGTATTTTTAACATTGAACTCATCCAGGGAGAAAACCACTTTGTGGAGGTCACCAGCCGCGAAAATCACATGGACAACATTACTACCCGTGTGAAAGACGGTGTGCTCCATCTTGATTTTACAGGCTCGGCAAGAAATGCCAAAGCTTCAGTTACCATTATTACTCCCGAAATTAACAGCATCAAACTCAGTGGGGCAGTTTCCCTCACCGGTGCCAATGCTTTTGAGAGCCCATCACTGAAATTAAATCTTTCCGGAGCCACTTCTGCCACTCTTGAGGTTAACACCGGTGAGCTGGACACCAGGCTCTCGGGAGCTGCCAACCTCACCATCTCGGGAACAGCAGAAAACCACACTGCCAGTGCCAGCGGAGCCTCACAGATCCGGGCGCAGCAACTCAATACCCAAACTACCCTGGTGAAGGCCAGTGGCGCATCACATGCAAAGGTTAATGCTACTGAAAGGATTGAGGCCAATGCCAGTGGTACCTCAAGGGTTTCTTTTGACAGAGAACCCGCATCAAAGGAAATAAAAACTTCAGGGATGGCTTCAGTGAATGACCTTACAGCCAATACCAGCAACCATTCTTCCTTTGAACCCGGAGATACCACCAGGGTAAGACTGGGAAACCGCGATTTTATCATTGTTGACGATGAAGACAATAACAAATTGCGCATAGAAAAAAGAAGCAGGTCTTTTCGCAACAACTGGTCGGGATTCGAGCTGGGTATCAACGGATATCTGTCTCCTTCAAACGACTTTAGCCTGCAGGGAGATGCTGAACTCATTGACCTGAGATATGAAAAATCTGTGATTGTAAATATCAACTTTTTTCAGCAAAGCTTCCCCCTGATCAAAAACAATCTGGGAGTATTTACCGGTGTTGGCTTGTCTTTCAATAATTACCGATTTGACAATCAGACACGTATCGTTTACGACAGAGAAGAACTCTCTTTTATCGAAGATGATAAACCCATGCGAAAAAATAAACTTACCCTGACGTGGATTACCGTGCCCCTGATGCTGGAATTTCAAACCGATGGAAGTAAGCGTTCTGAAAAATTTCACCTGGCTGGTGGGATGATCCTGGGAACACGCATTGGAACACATGCCAAATACGTTTATGACGATAACGGAAAAAAACAAAAAGACAAGGACTACAACAACTTCCATGTTCCCCCTTTCCGTTTTGATTTACAAGGAAGAATCGGATGGGGAAGAGTAAATCTTTTTGCCAGCTACTCTCTCAACAGTTTGTTTCTTGCCGACAAAGGACCCGAACTATACCCATTCAGCGTAGGTATCAGACTGGTGAACTGGTAATCAATGAACCAACTATCCATTAAAAAAAAAGGGTGCACATGGGGCACCCTTTTTTTATGGTCGGAAACAGGAAAGAAATTATATTTCTTCCTTTTCTTCTTTGTGCGAAACGATTCTCAGGGTATCGTGTGCAATAACCAACTCCTCATTGGTAGGAACAACCATTACTTTTACCTTTGAATCGTGCTTGGAAATCATATCCAGTTTGCCGCGCAAACCGGTATTTTTTTCTGCATCAAAAGTAACACCCAGGAATTCAAGCCCTTTACAAATAGCTTCTCTTGTTTCGGGGCCATTCTCTCCAACTCCACCGGTAAATACTATCATATCGACACCACCCATGGCAGCAGCATATGCACCAATGTATTTTTTAATGCGGTAGAAATACATTTCAAGGGCCAGATCAGCTCTTTTGTGTCCTTCTTTCCAGGCAGCGGTTTCGATATCTCTCATGTCGGAAGAAACCCCGGATATGCCCAGCATACCACTTTTTTTGTTGATCAGGTTGTTGGCATCCTCAACACTCAGTCCTTTTTTCTTCATGATATACAGCAACCCACCCAAATCAAGATCTCCGGTACGTGTACCCATGATGAGACCTTCTACAGGGGTAAGACCCATTGAAGTATCAACTGACTTTCCATTCTTAATGGCGCAGATAGAGGCACCGTTGCCCAGGTGGCAGGTAATAGCCTTTACATTGTCGCGACGCATAAACAATGCATCGCAGGCAGTTTGAAATACAAACTTGTGGCTTGTTCCGTGGAATCCATATCGACGGATTTTATCATTTTCGTAAAACTCATAGGGCAGGGCATACATAAAAGCATGCTGAGGAATGGTCTGATGATAGGCAGTATCAAACACAGCAACCTGGGGAACTGTAGGCATCAGCTTTTCCATGCTCACGATACCATTGAGGTTGGCAGGATTGTGAAGTGGCGCTAATTCAATAACATCTTCAATGTTTTTCTTCACTTCGTCTGTTATCAGTGCACTTGCGCTGAAGTTTTCTCCACCATGAGCCACCCGGTGTCCCACTGCCAGAATTTCTTTTACATCGCTAATCACACCATAGTCGGGGTCAAGCAATACTTTAAGAATCAAATTAATTCCGGTTTCATGGTCAGGTACATCCTGGATCAAAAGGTACTTATCTTTTCCTTTTGCCTGGTGTTTGAGCTCACTGTCTTTCATTCCCACTCTTTCGAGTATACCTTTGGCCAGCAATTCGGCATTGTTGGCCATGTTAATCATTTGATACTTAATGGAAGAACTTCCGCAGTTAAGAACTAAGATTTTCATTCTGTAGCTTTTTTTTAAAAAAATATTAGATTATCTGTAAAACAATTATTTTCCGGCAGCCTGGTTGACGGTAATAGCCACCAGGCTTACAATATCTTCCACTGAGCATCCCCTTGAAAGGTCGTTGATGGGAGCAGCCATACCCTGCAAAACAGGTCCCACAGCATCTGCACCTGCCAGCCGCTGCACGAGCTTGTAAGCAATGTTACCCACTTCAAGGGTTGGGAATACCAGCACATTGGCTTTGCCTGCAATTTCGCTGTCAGGGGCTTTGCTTTTCCCAATGGCTTCAACGATGGCGGCATCAGCCTGCAGTTCGCCGTCAATTTTAATGGAGGGATCCATCTCCTTTGCCATCCGGGTAGCTTCGATTACTTTATCGCACATAGGATGTTTTGCACTTCCCTTGGTGGAGAAGCTAAGCATGGCTACTCTGGGTTCAATACCTGCGATGGCGCGTGTGGTGCGGGCTGTCATTACAGCTATCTGGGCCAGTTCTTCGGCAGTAGGGTCAGGATGAACGGCACAGTCGGCAAAAACCAGTATGCCATCGTCGCCCCATTGCTTATCCGGCATTATCATAATAAAAGCACCTGAAACCACGCTGATACCGGGCAAGGTTTTTACAACCTGGAAAGCAGGACGCAAAACATTTCCGGTGGCATTCTGTGCCCCGGCAACCTCACCGTCGGCGTCACCGTTTTTAATGAGCAAGGTGGCAAGATAAAGTGGATCTTCAACAAGTTTTAAAGCTTCTTCTTTGCTCAAACCTTTATTCTTCCTGATTTCAACAAGCATATCAGCATAAAATTCCTTTTTATCGTGGGTTACCGGGTCAATAAGGGTGGCCCTGGCAATATGATCCAACCCGGCCTCGGAAGCCATTTTTTGTATTTCAGCTACATTGCCCAATAAAATAATCCGGGCGATACCGTCTCTGAGAATTTCATTGGCAGCTTTCAGGGTTCTTTC
>JAABSE010000080.1 GCA_011390575.1 Sphingobacteriia bacterium | reverse complement strand
CTCCCCTCCTACCAGGAACTGATGCAATCGAACCTTGCACGCCTGGAAAGTTCTCTGATGACTATTGCCACTGAAAACAATCTGAAGGACTACGAAAAAGTGCTGCAGGATATGTACGAGAAAGGGTTTGACCCCCATCTGCTGGCAGCATGTCTGTTGAAAAACGTGCTCGACGAGAAAGGAATCAGCCTTAAAGAACCCAAAACGTACCAGGAGAAACCCAGATCAGAGAGAAAAGAAAGACCTGAAAGATCTGAAAGACCCGGCAGACCCGAACGCAATGGCGGTGGTAAAAGAGGGTATGAATCAGACAACGGACCCAAAATCAGGATGCATCTTGGATTGGGTAAGAAAGATAAAATCAAACCCGGCGATATCGTGGGTGCCATCACTGGCGAATGCAAAATCCCGGGCAACCAAATCGGTGTGATTGATATGTTTGACCATTTCAGTTATTTTGAAATTTCTGAAGCTCAGGTAAGGAAAGTACTCAAGGGCATGAACAAAAATACCATCAAAGGGAAAAAGGTGATGCTTTCTATTGCACGGAACTAAATTTCCCATTTAGTCCGGACAATTATCAATACAAAAGTGAGGATGTGGCCTGAGGTCATACCCTCTTTCTTATTGCAAACCAGGCATTGCAAAATAACATAAAACACCCCTATACCTTGCTCAATGTAGCATTAAATTGCGTAAATTAGCATTTCGACATTACAAAACATACGTCTTATCAGGTAAACCCGGAATATACTATGGCAGAAGAAAAGGAAAAAAAGAAAACCCGCTGGCATTCCATGGAGGCAGATGAAGTGGTGAAAGAGTTCAATACCAATGAATCTGAGGGTCTGAACAAGGATGAAGTAAGCAAGCGGCTTGAAGAGCATGGAAGAAACGAGCTGCCCAAAGGGAAGAAACAAAGCTGGTGGAAACGCCTGTTGCTGCAATTCAATAATGTATTGATTTATGTGCTCATTGCAGCAGCCGCAATTACGGCTTTGATGGAGCATTACATCGACATGTGGGTAATCCTTGCGGTGGTCATCATCAATGCAGTAATTGGCTTTATCCAGGAAGGTAAAGCCGAAAAAGCACTGGAAGGGATTCGAAATATGCTCTCCCTTGAAGCGGTGGTAATCAGAGATGGAGAGAAAAAAAACATCGAAGCCGAGGAATTGGTACCAGGAGATATTGTCTTTCTAAAATCAGGCAATAAGATTCCCGCCGACATCAGGCTCTTTAAATCCAAGGACTTACGGGTGGAAGAATCTCCGCTGACAGGGGAATCCACCGCCGTGGAAAAATCAACCGATGCCGTGAGTGAGGATGCCGTTATTGGCGATCAGCTCTCCATGGCTTTTTCGGGCACAGTGGTAACTTACGGCAAAGCCACCGGTGTGGTGGTAGCAACAGGAGCCAATACTGAGTTGGGCAAAATCAACAAGATGATTTCGGAGGTAGAGGATATTACCACGCCATTGCTCCAACAGATAGAAAAATTTGGAAAATGGTTGTCCATTATAATCCTTGCCATTACCGCAGCATTCTTTGCATACGGCTACTTTCTGGGAGATTATGAAATCGATGAACTTTTTCTGGCAGCCATTGGATTGATAGTGGCATCTATACCCGAAGGCTTACCGGCCATCATGACCATCACCCTGGCGATGGGGGTGCAACGCATGGCAGCCCGAAATGCCATCATTCGTCGTTTACCTTCGGTTGAAACATTGGGCGCGGTGAATGTTATCTGCTCCGATAAAACCGGCACACTTACCCGCAACGAAATGACCGCCCGTACCATCGTAACCGCCGAAAAGAAATATAAGGTGGAGGGAACAGGCTATGAACCCGAAGGAAAAATCGTGCTGGACGATAAAGAGGTAGATGCAGGGGATGACAAGGTATTGCTTCAACTGCTGCAAACCATCCGCACGAGCAACAATTCTGAAATCAGCAAAGGGGAAGAGGGCAAATGGGAGCTTAGCGGCACACCCACCGAAGGAGCGTTGCTGACCCTGAGCTATAAGGCAGGGTTGAAAGATTTCAAACCCGAACGGATTGATCAGATTCCTTTCGAATCGGACCACAAATATATGGCCACCCTCAATAAAGTGGAAGATGAAGTATATATTTTCTTAACCGGCGCACCGGAGAGAGTATTGGAGATATGCAATAAGCAGTATACAGCAGACGGAGAAGCCGACCTGGACAAGAAATATTGGGAGAAAAAAATGGAGGAAGTGGCCGCCGATGGACAACGGATGCTGGCAGCCGCTTTCAAAAAAACCGATAGCAGCCGCACCGAAATAGACAAGGAAGACCTGGAAAAAAACAAAACCTTCCTGGGCATCATCGGCATCATTGACCCGCCACGCGAAGAAGTGGTGGAGGCCATCAAGGAATGTAAGGAAGCGGGTGTTGAGGTGAAAATGATTACCGGCGACCATGCCATCACTGCCAAAGCCATAGGCAAGGAGCTGGGAATAGGCGACGGAGAAAAAGCACTGACCGGCAAAGACCTGGAAGAAATGAGTGACGAGGAAATGCGCAAAATCGTCGATGAATACGATGTATATGCACGCACCAGTCCCGAGCATAAGCTCAGGCTCGTTACAGCCCTCCAGGAAAACGGGAAGCTTGCAGCCATGACCGGAGACGGAGTAAACGATGCCCCGGCGCTGAAAAAAGCCAATATTGGTATTGCCATGGGCATCAAAGGTACCGAAGTTACCAAGGATGCATCTGAAATGGTGCTGGCCGATGATAATTTTGCCTCCATTGTCAATGCCATCGAGGAAGGTCGTACCGTTTACGACAATATCCGCAAAGCCCTTCTGTTTATCCTCCCCACCAATGGTGCAGAAGCGCTGGTGCTGATGTCGGCCATACTGCTTGGTATCGTCATGCCCATTACCCCGGCACAGATTTTATGGGTAAACATGGTGACAGCCGTAACCCTGGCCCTGGCCCTCTCCTTTGAACCCATGGAAGAAAAGGTTATGGAGTTGCCCCCCCGTAAATCGGGAGAACCCATCCTGGGTAAACTATTTATCTGGCGCATTGCCTTTGTATCTTTTCTGATTGGAGGGATTACCCTGGCCATGTTTAATTACATGCAGTCTTTGGATGTAAGTGTAGAAGGTGCACGCACCATTGCGGTTAACACTCTGGTAGCGGGGCAGTTATTTTATCTGTTTAATTGCCGTGCCATAAAACGACCCAGCCTGGGAAAAGGATTTTTTGGCAATAAATATGCATTCATTGCAGCTGCCGCACTGATAGTTTTGCAAGTGCTGTTTGTGTATGTGCCGTTTATGAACACCTTTTTCGGTACCGAAGCCATAGAAGCAGGTTACTGGCTCTATCCTCTGGCCGCCGGGTTATCCGTATTTTTCCTGGTAGAACTGGAGAAGTTTATCATTCTTAAAATAAAGGGTAAATAAAAGATAATCCGGGAACAACATTTGTTCTGTTTTTGGAAGCCATCACAACTTTGGGCTATGAAAACAAAAGCAGACACATCGAAACACGTTGTGTCTGCTTTCGTTTTGATTAATGCTTGTTCCGGTAAATATTCAGAGATATTTTACTCAGCATCAGGCTTACATAATCTTTTCCCTGTCGGGCCCCAGGCCCCGCGTCCATTGATTTACAACAAACTCATTGCTTTGAATCCATTTTTTCACCCCTTCCAGTGGATCGGAACTGAGATGCATTTCAAAAAGCAGTGAATTCATTTGTCGTTCGGTCAGCACCATTCTGTCGAGGAAGGTGGCCACATGGACAAACTCTTCCGCAAAGCCGGTTCGGGCAATGGTGTAGATTTGTTCTTCTGCCATGTATACCATTTGCGGATCATCAAGAAACCGCAAATCGTAGCGGAAAAATAACCAGTGAGGCTCCCATCCGGTAATCACAATATCTTCCTGGCGTTGCACAGCAGAGCGCAACCTTTCCGTCATTTCCTCTTCCGATAGCACCAGCAGCTCATTGGAAAGATTGTATGCATCAAGAGCGTCCCGGGTAACACGCATGATACCGGCGGTACTGTCTATACCCACGATCGGTCCCTGATAATAATCTCTGAGTTGTGTCATGTTATCAACTTCCATATAGTCAGGCACCACCAGGCCTGTCCTTGCTGGCTCATAATTCAGGCCCAGAACATCCAGCTGGTCGCCGTACAATTCAATGTATTCACTATGGGTAGCAGGCATCCAGACATCCAGGAAAACATCAGCCTCGCCCGAAGCAATAGTATTGAATATATCGTCCACATCTGTCATGCGGGTGGTTACCTTAAATCCCATATCCCTTTCCAGTAAAACGGAGGCAAGATAGGTCATGGCCATGCTTTCCGACCAGTCGGTGTAAAGCATTTTTATCTCTCGTTGCTCACTCACGCTGCGGTCGGAAGGGGAAACACAACTTGCCAGTAACAGCGCAAATATCAGTAATGTCAACAAATTCCTTTTCATATACATCTCTTTTATTATTCAAATAATGCTTTAAAAAAGCCTACAAACTCCTTCACATCTTTTACAATCAACACAGGAACGTTCTTTTCTACGCCTGCCAGTTTTTCTGAAGTGCTGTCCATGATAATATTGGCCAGTTGCGATTTAAGTTTTGTCCCTGTAATGACCAGATCCACCTGGTTTCTCACAGCATAATTATACAACGACTGGGCTTCATCTCCTTTAACATCCACTGTGTAATTGAAAGGGATATCAGCTGGCAACTTGTATTTTTTGACAAATTTCTCATACTTCTTCGTCATATAGGGTTCCAGCTGAGCCTTCAGCTTTTGTGCTGCCTGGGCTGACTGCTCAGGAAAAAAATTATAAGGAAGTTTATACACATTATGAAATTCAATACTTGCTCCGGTTATACTTTGCAGGTATTGGCCCATCTGGAGTGCTACCACAGAAGGACTGGCAAAATTGGTACGTACCATGATCCGGGTAAACCGGTAGGCAGAGGTTTCACTGATGAGCAAAACAGAAGATGGAATCAAACCAATAATCTTCTTAACTACTCCTCCTTCACCAACGTATCCAATCTTTTTTCCCATCAAAGCCAGGTCTGTCTTATTTTTCTCTGCGTACTTTACAATTTTTTCCACAGTCAGCCCTTCCTCCATTATTACCGTGGGCTTTAACTTGTCTGCGTGTTTGTAATGATCCTGCACTTTTTCTTCTATCTCCTCTTTCAGCAAATCTTTCAGGGGTTTGTCACCATCCGTAATGGTACCGGTTATTTCTTCCGGTATTTCGTAAGTATCCATAACATGAATAAAGGTTACAGAAGACGGGTTGAAGGTATCAACCAGGAAATTGGCATACCCAATCAATGACTCATCCATTTCGGTGAGGTCAAGGCAAATCAGTATATTGTCAAATTTAAACATAGCACAAATGGGTTTATGATTTCTTCTCTCTTTTGGTTACAACATCGGTAACGATATCCAGGTAAGATTTTCTTTCTTTCTCCAGATCGTATCTCAGGAGTTTATAGTGTTCCTGCGACAAGCCTTTGGTAAGACTATAGGCCATGATCATCAGGATAAGGGTAAAGGGCAGACCGGTAATAATGGCGGCTGTTTGCAAAGCTCCCAGCCCCCCCCCTATAAGCAATACAGCGGCAACGCCCCCTTCGGTGAGTGCCCAGAATATCCTTTGAGCCACAGGAGCATCCAGCTTACCTCCGGCCGTAAGGCTGTCAATCACCAGCGAACCGGAGTCGGAAGAAGTAACAAAGAAGCTGGTCACCAAAATAATGCCCACCACAGAAGTAAATGCACCAATAGGAAACTGATCCATCAAAACATACAGGGAGGTGGCTACATTGTTTTGCACCGCATCGGTAATATTGGCCAGACCATTCAATTCGAGGAAGAGTGCAGATCCACCAAAGGCCGATAGCCATAAAAAAGTAAGGATGGTGGGTACAATCAATACCCCCAGGATAAACTCACGGATGGTACGCCCTCGCGATATCCTGGCAATAAACATCCCTACAAATGGCGACCAGCTGATCCACCATGCCCAGTAGAACACCGTCCAGCTTTTTTGCCAGTCAGACTGGGTATAGGTTTCTGTCCAGAAGCTTAATTCAAAAAAGTTCTGCAGGTACCCTCCGATATTTTGCACAAACGAGCTGAAGATAAACAGGGAAGGCCCAACAATAAGCATAAACAAAAGGAAAAATGCTCCAATGATGATATTCAACTGACTTAACCGTTTTACCCCATGGCTCAGTCCGGCAACGACTGAAGCAGTCGCAGCCATGGTAATTACAGCAATCAGAATTACCTGCATGTTTACGGTGTCAGACCAGCCCAGCAAATGGTTAAGTCCGGCACTAACCTGCTGAACACCCAGACCCAGTGAAGTTGCAAGACCAAACAACGTGGCAACTACGGCCAGCACATTGATCGATTTGCCCAACTTTCCATGAATCCCATCTCCAATCAAAGGATGGAAAACAGAACTTATGGTGAGGGGAAGTTTCTTATTGAATGTAAAAAATGCCAGCGACATTCCCACCAAAGCATAAATCCCCCATGCGTGCAGCCCCCAGTGCAAAAAAGTAAACTGCATGGATTTTCGGGCAGCTTCAACGGTTTCTCCTGTACCCGAGGGTGGATTTACATAATGCAAAACAGGCTCTCCTACACTCCAGAATAAAATCCCGATTCCCATCCCTGCGCTGAACAACATGGCAAACCATGAAGCCTTCTTAAATTCGGGTTTAGCTGTTCGCCCTCCCAACCGGATGTTACCAAACTTGCTGAATGCTATGGATAGAGAAAAAATCAGAAATACATTTACGGCCAGTACAAAAAACCAACCCCCATATTCTGAAATATTGTCCTGAATACTGGCAAAGACCCGCTCCATGGGCTCACCCACCAGCAGAGTGACAGCGATAAAAAACACAATCAAAACAGAAGCGGGCCAGAAAACCCAGGGATCTATATCGAAATATTTGTTCTTTTTGGGTGCCACTGCTACTTTTCCTTCCTTCGTATCTTTCATATTATTTGCAATAAGATATTAACCATAAAAACTTATAATATTCTCTTAATTTTAATAGTTTTTCCAACAAAAGTACAAAAAGGATTATGAAAAAAAAACCGGCTGGATAGTGCCAGATATTTTTACATGTTTATCTTTGCACCGCATAACGGCAAAAAAATACAGGTTTACACCTCTGCACCATAAGATAACCATCTACCTGTTATGCCATTGCAAAGGTTCTTCAACATCTTTATCGTTTACTGAAAGCGTTTGTATCACAAAGAGCTGCTTTCTGTCCAAAGTCAAACCATAAAAGTTGCAAGAACATGCTACCTGACAGCCCGGCTGTGCAATACCTTTTACATAATATCCTCCCGGGTAAATTCACAGCACGTTTATAGTCTCATGCAATTCATCCATCATAGTATTCATTAAAAAAACATTTATGCACAATTTTACAAAACATTTATTGACAAAATTATTTATCCTGCTAAGTGCAGGTTTCATCGCTTTGCCCTCTTATGCTCAGGAGGCAGAAGATGAAGATTATCTCAAAATCGGAGGAGCCTTCCGCCTGAACGTAGTAAGTCAGAATTATGAAAGCGACCCCACTCCTACCAGTACTTACGCTACCTTCGACACCTGGAGACTGAATGTTGCAGCCCGCTACAGTGGCGTTGTACTCGACTTTGAGTATCGGTTTTACCCTACCTTCAACACCCACTTTATTCACCATGGATTTCTGGGATACAACTTTTCGGAAGACCTTGAAATGCAACTGGGAGTAACACAGGTTCCCTTTGGCAACCTTACTTACAACTCTCACAGCTGGTGGTTTCTAATCCCTTATTATATAGGGCTGGAGGACGACTACGACATGGGAATCAAATTCAATTATGCCGCTACAGAGAAACTGAATCTTTCCTTTGCTTATTTCAGGCAACCAGAGCCTGCAGGACCCGCATATGGCAGCGCTAGCTTTGGGGGTCCCGGCGCAGGGACTTATTCTTACAATGTAATACCGGATAACGATGGGGTACTCTCAGAGACAGGAGCCACTTCCTCTATCCGTGAGTTGAACCAGTTTAACCTGCGTGCCGCCTATGAAATCATCGAGGGTACAGAACTTGGCTTTTCCGGACAGCTTCAGGGACTTTACAATTCAGCATTGCAGGAAACAGACTATGGCAACACATGGGCTGTACACCTGAACTCTGATTTCTCCGGTTTCAACCTCAAGCTGCAATATACATCCTATGATTATAAAGCGCGGGATGATGATGGCAATACCCTTAATCGCGTGCAAATGGGAGCTTATGGCGACCCTTATTATGGCGACGGAGTAGCAGCAAGAGGTTCCATCATCACCGCAGGATTGGCCTACAGCATTCCTGTGCAATGGGGCCCCATCAGCAATATCCTTCCCTATTTCGATTATTCAATGATGACAAAAGATGGAAGCCTGAGCCCCGGAAATGCGGATTTTGATTTTCAAAATTCTTACATGATGGTACCCGGCTTTATGATTACTGCGGGGAACATTTATACCTATGTTGATTTTGCTTTTGGGAAAAACCATCCCTGGCTAACCGACTCTTTTGGTACCGGATTGGGTGCAGGACATCTGGATGAACAGGGAGAACCGCTGCCTCTGGAAGACCTGGACTGGAACCTGCGGTTCAACATTAATATTGGTTACTACTTTTAATATTCACCTTAAAATACTACAAAGATGAAAAAAATGCAAAAAACAAGAATGATCAACAGATGGATAGCAGCATTTGCTATATTGGGAGCCCTTTTTATGGTAAGCTCCTGTGAACAGGAAGCTGAGACAATTGAATTAGGATACGTATTATGGGATTCAGAGATTGCTTCCACCCATGTGGTAGCAGCCGTAATTGAAGACAGGCTGGAAAAGGAAGTATCCCTCACAGCCGTTGATGCAGGTCCCATGTGGATGGGCGTTGCAAGAGGTGACTTTGATGCTATCGTAGCGGCCTGGCTGCCTGTTACCCACGAATCTTACCTGCAACAAACCGGAGATGACATTATCAACCTGGGTCCTAACCTGGATGGTGCCCGATTGGGATGGGTTGTACCCTCTTATGTGCCGGTAAACAGCATTGAAGAACTCAATGAATACGCAGATGAGTTCAACAACCAAATTACAGGAATTGATCCCGGTGCCGGACTGATGGCTGCCAGTGAAAAGGTAATGGAAGATTATAATCTGGAAGACTTCCGCCTGGTATCCGGCTCTGATGCCGCAATGACCGCTGCCCTGAGTCGTGCCATTGAACGTAATGACTGGATCGTCGTTACCGGATGGACCCCCCACTGGAAATTTGCTGCCTTCGACCTGAAATACCTCGAAGATCCCAAATTAACCCTGGGCGAAGAAGAGCACATTGCAACCATCGTAAACCCGGGTTTACAGGAAAAAGCCCCGGAAGTATATCAGTTTCTGGATAACTTTTACTGGACACCCACTGACATGGCTGAAGTAATGATGCTCATTGAAAACGGAATGGAACCCATGGAAGCGGCCAGGCAATGGATTGCAGAAAATCCTGATAAGGTAGATGCATGGCTGAACTAATACCGGCTAAATCTATTCCCGGGAATCACTAATCTCCTGAATACCAAAGCACTGTCAACTCAATATTTAATCCGGGTTGACAGTGTTTTTCCACGGGGGAAAGTACAACAACAGTAATTGTTTGAAAATTTAAAAGACGGAGGGTAAAGCCATTATTCTGTCACTCACAACATGGAAGATAAAATTACAGTAAAAAACCTGTCCAAAATTTTTGGAAATAATCCGGGAAAAGCCCTGGAAGAACTGCGAAAAGGAAAATCCAAAGATGATATCTTGGGCGAAATGAACCACAAAGTTGGTGTACATGAAGTTTCTTTTTCAGTCAGAAAAAGTGAAATTTTTGTTCTGATGGGCCTTTCAGGAAGTGGAAAATCAACCCTGCTCCGACTGATAAACCGTTTGCACGAACCATCCGGAGGAGAGATAATTATCGACGGAACCGATCTCACCAAACTCAATAAAAAGCAACTTCGCGAATTTCGCCGTAAGCACTTTTGTGGTATGGTATTCCAGAATTTTGCCATATTACCTCACCTTACAGTGCAGGAAAATGTTGAATTCGGGCTTGAGCTGCAATCAGTAGACAAGGAAACCAGGGCCGCCAAAGCACTTGAAGTGATCAAAATGGTGGGCCTGGAGGGCAATGAAAACAGCTATCCTGCTGAACTATCCGGAGGGATGCAGCAAAGGGTAGGTCTGGCCCGTGGGCTGGCCGTAGATGCAGACATTTTGCTCATGGATGAAGCGTTCAGTGCACTGGACCCCATCATCCGCAGACAGATGCAGGATGAATTGCTGGAAATCCAGGATCGCATGCAGAAAACCATCATTTTCGTAACCCATGACCTGGATGAGGCATTCCGTCTGGGCAACCGTATTGCTATCATGAAAGATGGCAAAATTGTGCAAGTGGGAAGTGCTGAAGATATCATCTCCAAACCTGCCGACGATTATGTCAAAGCTTTTGTAGAAGACATGGACCGCTCAGCCATCCTTACTGCGGCTTCTGTGATGCACCCTCCTGAAGATACCGCTTTCATTGGTGACGGCCCAAGAACCATTCTCAGAAAAATAAGAAAGAAAGGACTCACCGGAATATTGATTACCAATACACGCAAGGAGCTCAAGGGATATGTGAGGGCTGTTGAACTGGCCGATTACATCAATCAGCATAAGGACAGTGAAAACATCCCCATGGACGAGAAACTCATTCATGAAACTGCCGCTACTGACCAGAACACACCTCTTAGCGACATTATCAATTTGTACACTGAGCATGAATATGGGCCTATTGCCGTGACCGGGGATGACAACAAACTAAAAGGAGTGATTGTGAAAGGCGCTGTCATTGCGGCCCTGTCAGAATCCTACAGTCATCCGGAGAACGGAAAATCTTTAGATAAAAATCTCTAGAAACCACCCTGCAAAATCTTTTACAGCCTGTTTTAACCCAATACCTAAAAATAAATCACTATGTTTTCCTACAGAATACCTTTGCGACAGTGGATTACAACCGTTGTTGAATACCTGGAAAGAGAACTGGGGCCCGCTTTTGATGGTTTCAGCGCTTTCGTTTATTTTCTTGTTGACAACCTCAAAGAGGGAATGCTGTTCCTGCCACCTATAGTTCTTATTCTGCTTATTGCAGCCTTAACCTGGTACATGGCAGGATGGAAAAACAGCATCGTTGCCTTTCTGGGCTTGCTCCTGAGCGAAAATATTGGTCTTTGGGAAGCCTTTGTAGAAACCCTTGCCCTGGTATTGTCTGCCGAAATTCTGGTGGTTACTGTGGGATTGCCCCTGGGTATATGGTCTGCCCGCAGCGACCGTTTCAATTCCATTCTACGCCCTATCCTTGACTTTATGCAAACCATGCCTGCCTTTGTTTATCTTATACCAGCGGTAATGTTTTTTGGACTGGGACTGGTGCCCGGCGTAGTGGCAACCTTTGTTTTTGCCTTGCCCCCGCTAATCCGTCTTACCAATCTGGGTATCAGACAAGTTCCGATAGAGTTGGTAGAAGCCGCCGATGCGTTTGGGGCTACCGAGATGCAAAAACTTCTGAAAGTGCAGATTCCTGTTGCCCGCCCTACGATACTTGCCGGTGTTAATCAATCTATTATGCTGGGATTGTCGATGGTGGTGATTGCGGCCATGATTGGTGCAGGTGGACTTGGAGAAGACGTACTTAGAGGAATTCAGCGTCTGCAGGTAGGACAGGGATTCGAAGCCGGTCTGGTAGTCGTTATCCTGGCCATTATACTCGACCGGATTACTGCCGGACTGGGAGTCAGGAAGAATGCAGCAAAATAAATTGTTCTTCTGATGATCAGAAAAGCATTACAGGGTATTAAGTATTAAGAAGTCTCCCCTGTAAGCTTATCCACTTCTGCCTGTACCCTCTTAAATACCTCTGAACGTATCACATCCGCCGTAGTTCGGATTTTAAAGGTATCTATCCAGAAACTGACTGTTACATCCACTCTTCCGGGGGCAATGCCCGATACAAAAACCTCAGTCTGCTTTCTTTTCCGGATAACCCCCTCTATGGTGTTTACTGATAAAGCAATGTCATTCATGGCTTTTTCATAATCCACAGAAGAGGGAATCCCTACCACAAAATCATACCTCAGAAAACCATCAATTGTATAATTGATGAGTGGTATTTTGATAAACTGGGCATTGGGAACATACACATCTTTACCATCTGGTGTTTTTACATGTGTATCTCTGATATTGAGAGAAATAACACTTCCTTTAGTGGCCCCGGTTTCTATAAAATCGCCCACCCTGAAGGGTCTTTTAAAAGCTAACAGTATACCGGCAAGAAAATTTTCACCTATGTCGCGCAAGGCAAATCCAACGATAAAAGCTGTGATACCTGCACCGGCAAGAATGCTGGCCGTAATCCCCCCAAGCCCCAGCGCTTTTAATGCAAAAAGCAATCCTATAATGAAAACCACTGAACGGGACATGGTAGCCAGAAACTCAGCCAGCAAAGGATCTTCCATCTGTTTCTTCAGCCGGCGGTCGGCCATATTTCGGATTTGCCTGGCAATAAACCATGTGATTCCAATGATGAGGAGCCCCATCATCAGACGAGGGAAAAAGGCTACCAGTGCATCATAATACTGGTGAACCTCTGTCAGGATATCCCGAAAAAAAGTTTGCATCTTCTATAGATTTTTCTCCTCTTCTTCCCTTTGTTTTTTCAGATTTCTTCTCCACACGAGATAGAGAATCACAATCACAACAGGAATTACGATAAAAAACACGATATTTTCAGTGGAATCAAAAAAATCAACCGGGCTCGATTGTTCACGGGGAATGTGCGTGGGTGACTGGGCAAACCCCACAAATGTAACCACCGAAAGAATCATCGTTAATAGAAAGAACTGTGCTTTATTCTGTATTTGTTTTAACAATTGGATCATAATGGATAGTTTTAATTTTCACAGTACAACAAACAACATCCGATTTTGCTCACCTCTCCCTGAAATTTCATTGATTCACCAAACCGATACCCATTTCATTGATAGAAATGAGTCTTTGCTTATAGAGCGAACCCACCGCTTTTTTAAAGTTTTTCTTGCTCATCTGCAGGGTCTGATAGATATCATCGGGCGAACTCTTGTCGGTAAGCGGCAAAAACCCATCGTTTTCTTGTAAAGTCTGCAATATTTTTTTGGAGAAATCATCAATTACATTCTCATAGCCCGATTTCTGGAGCTTAAGGTCAATTTTCCCGTCAGGTCGTATTTGAGATATGTAACCTTTTAGCTTTTGCCCCGGTCTCACATCCTGAAAAATCTCATTGGCATACAACAGGCCCTGGTGTTTCTGGTTGATGATGGCCTTGTATCCCATATCCGAACGGGTCCAGATGATTAGGTCAACTTCCTGCCCGGGGGTATACTCCACAGGTTCAATATCCAGGTATTTTTCGAGCCTTGCAGAAGCGGCAATGCGCTTGCTGCGGGGGTCTACATACACATAGACAAGATAGGAACGCCCCTCCTCCATCTTGGCGTTCTGCTCATTGAAAGGCACCAGCAGATCCTTGTCCAGCCCCCAATCCAGAAATGCACCAATACGATCTACTGCTTTAGCCTTCATCCAGGCAAACTCTCCCACCATCGCTTTGGGCTTGATGGTAGTGGCAATAGGACGGTCTTCTGAGTCGAAATATATAAACACTTCCACTTCATCTTCAGGCTCCGTTCCTTTGGGCACCCATTTGGTAGGCATAAGAATTTCACCCATTTCTCCTCCATCGAGGTAAATGCCAAAATCAAGGGTTTTCACCACCCTCATGGTATTGTATTGTCCGATTTTTATCTCCATAATAGCAAAGGTAAAGATTTATTGGATTGTTACCCTTTTCATTCTTTCATTGGCATTAAAAGTGGGGAAATACATCAACTTAACCTGGGCCGGATTGAGATTAAAGCTGCCTGCATACCTTGCAATTAAATCCACATCAAAAACATGTTCTCCGGCTGGCAGGTTCTCGCAGAAAATCACCACCTCGTTGCGGAAATATTCGCGGTGAACTTCAAACCGGTTGTGACTACTTTTGTCGGAATAGGAGCAACCGGCAGGAATTGGCACGATGATCATTACATATTCGGCAGCTTTGTCGAGGGTGACAGTTGCTGTCAGTTTTATATCTTCACCGGCTTTCAATACTGAAATCGTATCATTGTTATTGAAACGGCTTTCAACTTTAAACTCACTGGAAACAAACTCAGGCTCTCTGTTTCTGAATGTTTGATAAGCGGTAAAATACACAGGGAAGCCACCTTTCCGCTCAATGCTGATGTCTTGTATTCCATCGGCAGAAAGTTCGAACGGAAATTCGGTTATCGTCTGCTCGTAATCCCCACTGATAGTCAGAACAGGAAGGACTTCGCCTTCACTTTCTTCAAGTATGGCAGGCAGGATGGCTTCGATGATGCCTGCAGACTCATAAGTATTGCGCCAGAAGCCGTTTCGGCGAACCTCAAGGAAATAGTTGCACATTTTTTTCAGATCTTCTGAATGACTGATGGTATCATTCGATAGCAGATGATACACCAGTAAGGTATTCTGGATGTCGCTGTTCAACAGGGAATTCTCTTCTTCGCCATCGGAGTAAAACAGATTTCCAAACAAGGTTTCATTGCGGTAATCTGTAAGTGTATCGAGCCGGTAATCAAGCCCGCACATCTGCCTGAGCCGCTGAATGCGAAGATGCTGATTCAGGGTGAGCGTATCTGCCTGTTCTGCACGGGCAATATACCTTGCATAGTCAATGGTTGCACCCAGTTGTTTGAGCACTTTCAGGGTATAAAGCAGCTGATTTGTATTATGCTGGTTTTCCAGTTCCCATACCCATCGCTGTACTGCATCATCAGGTTGAAATTCAGTTTTATATCCATTGTCTTCCGCCAGCGCAAAGGCTTCCATCACATGCAGGCTTATCCATGAACTCACAGGAGATTCTTTCCACCAGCCCCACATACCGCTTTTGTTACGGTTTCTGTTCAGACGGGTTATCAACCTGTTGATCTCCCGCTCCCGGTCAAATTCTTTTCCCTTTAATTCGTATATCAGTTTCAGGGCAAACAATGCCTTGAGTCTTGAAGCGATCTGCTCATTGCAATAATACCTGAAATCCAACACGTGGTTGATCTCCTCCTCTATTACATTCAGCACATCAGCCCGGGCAAAAAAATGCACTTCCCCAAGGGCCTCATCAAATCCAAGTTGGATGATGGTGTCTCTGTCGAGGGCGTGAAATGTCCCTACTGTTTCCTCCATGCCTGGTTCATAAACAGCAAGCATTCTTTGTTCACCGTCAAAGTATCCATCATCCCTGGTGATGGAATAAGTAAGATGTAGGGAATCATTGGTGTATGCGATTACCTTAAGGGTATCGATTTCCGATTGCTTCATGGAATGTTGTTTCTCGAAGATTTCCGCATCATCAATCAGAAACCGGGCATTAACCTCCACAGAGTCGGCGGTATAATTGAAAACCTTGCCCAGGGCATAAACTGTATCGGTTTGTATCAGGAAACGGGGTATGGCCAATTGTGCTGATAAGGGCAGGTAGGATCTGATGCTGCTGCTGGTTTGTCCGGTTTGCTTGTTGCCGTTCATGGCCATGTAATGGGTATCCCAGCGGGTAATATCATCCGGAAAAGTAACTTCAAAACTGGCCTTCCCGTTTTTGTCGGTTAGCAGCTGAGGTTGCCAGAAAGCATAATCGGAAAAATTTTCCCTCATCGTGCCT
>JAABSE010000007.1 GCA_011390575.1 Sphingobacteriia bacterium | reverse complement strand
ATAAACATCGCAAAGAATATTGTTAACCAGAACATCGGTCTCAGTTTTCCGGTAAGGATTTTTAGTGGGAGTGTTGCTTCTGACATAAAAATACGGGTCTTCTTTATAGCGGACATACCTGACTGTATCCGGATAACTCCAGTAACTGGCCATAAGGGTATTTTCATTCAGCAAGCTTACTCTCTTCAACTGGGTTTCTGTCCAGTATACCATTTCCCGGTTCCCGTACTTCCGGGTTAAGTCCCGGGCTTTTACTTTATCATTTTTGGGTTTGTAGGTAACCGAAAACTCTGAAACCCCTTCAGTGGCAAAATCCTGAGCCGGCAACGTAAAGGGTGATAAAAACAAAACAACTACAATCAATAATTGAAAAAGGGCGGTTTTTACGATTTGCATGTCAGATTCTTTTGAAATGGGTTAGAATTGTTCTTCAGAAAGCAAGATAAAATCCCATTCTCCAGTTTTCAGGGCGAAAGTTTACATTGAACTCTCTGGATTTTTTGATATCCATATCAGGAAGTCTTGAATCAGCGGTTTTGATTCTGTATGCAACATCCCCAAAAGCAACGTTCATCCCGAAACTTTTATACAGATTCAGTCTGAAGCCCGGCACCAGGCCGGTATAAAAAAACTCCCATGTTGTTTCTCGTTCTGAAGTTCTTATGGTAAAATCATCGTCTCCATTTAATGGGCTCGGTTGCAATATTTTGTAACCAGCAGTAGTTTTTTCAAAGTCATACCGTGAAATCAGGGAGAAGGTCAACTGAGCTCTTCCCCCCAGGTTAGCGAAATACTGTAAGTAGGCCAATGGACTGTAAACATAGTTGGACACAAAACTGGAACTGGCCATCCCCGTTTGATCAACAGGATAAGGTTCATTCAGATTAGGATTCCATTCATCTTTCCACCAATTGAGTGCAAATCCAAGCCCATAATAAAAATTGGTTCTGAATTTTTTGCCAACGCTCATCGATAAATTCAATTCCTGAATTTTTCTTTCTCCTGGCACAAGGAAATCGAAAGTAAAGTTGTCCGATTTGTCCTCAAAGGTATAATTATACCCGACATGGGTGCTCAGGATGAAGTTTTGTTCTTTTTGCGCACTTAACTCAGCAAAACAGAAGATCAATAGAAATTTTATCAGATGCTTCATGAGTGTTTTGGTTAAAAGTTTTTTTTGAGAAGTTTGTCTTATCACTGGCTTATAGTTTCTCGTAAAGTACAAACCCCAAGTTCAGTTATGTCCATAATCTTTATTTCATTAGTCTTACCTAATAATTCAGAAAGTAAAATGAAAACCTACCCTCCAGTTTTCAGGATGGAATCTCATGTTAAACTCTCTGGCTTTTTTAAAGTCTAAATCCGACAGCTTGGATTCAGCTGTTTTTATCCTGTATACCACAGAGCCAAAAGCAATATTCAACCCAAAAGTTTTGCTCAAATTCACTCTGAACCCTGGTACCAACCCCGTATTAAAATATTGCCGTGTCGATTCTTTTCCTGAGGTTCGTGTGATAAAAGCATGGCCTCCTCCCACCAGGGTCCATGGCTCGAAAAATGTGGTCTCTTCTGTGCTTTTTTCAAAGTCATACCGCGAAATCAGGGTAAGGGTCACCTGGGCTCTTTCAACCAGGTTCGCAACATACTGTAAGTAAGCCAATGGACTGTAAACATAGTCTTTATGCACAGAGGCCCACCCATGTACATAATTCTGGTCTGGTTTATTAAGATCGGGGTTCCATGCTTCTTTCCAAAAATTGAGGCCGAATCCCAAACCGTAATAAAAGTCAGACCCGAACTTTCGCCCAACACTCAGGGAAAAATCAAAATCACGGATCTCTCTGTCCACA
Organism: Sphingobacteriia bacterium; assembly: GCA_011390575.1. Classification (GTDB taxonomy): domain Bacteria; phylum Bacteroidota; class Bacteroidia; order Bacteroidales; family UBA7960; genus SKVR01. The sequence continues at coordinate 79,112 of JAABSE010000007.1, read as the reverse complement.
GTCTGAAAGAATCCGGAAGTAATATTTTCAGATATGTCTTCATAGTCGTAACTGTACCCCACGTTGCTACTAAAGATATAGTTTCGTTCTGTTTGTGCACCTGCCTCAACAAAGCAGAAGATCAAAAGCAATTTGGTCAAATATTTCATGAGAGTTTTGATAAATATTAAAGTCTTTATGTACTATCACTGAATTGCTGTTCCTGTTGGTTTACACTGCACTTAGTTTCTGCTTTGGTGCCAATTTTTTATCTCAACAGCACTGACAAATATCAGAACACAAAATGAAACCCTATCCTCCAATGTCCCGGAGTGAATTTCATAGTAAAGTTTCTGGAACTTTTGATATCCATATCAGGCAATCTGGATTCAGCGGTTTTAACTCTATATGCTACGGAGCCAAAAGCAACGTTCATCCCGAAGCTTTTATACAAATTCAATCTGAAACCCGGTACCAGCCCGGCATTAAAATATTCTCGTAAAGATTCTGTTTCGGAGGTGTGGGTTATAAAGTTAGTATTGTCCAGTTGCCCTGGTATGAATAATTTGCGTACTTCAGTACTTTTTTCAAAGTCATATTGCGAAATCAGCGAGAGGGTTACCTGGGCTCTTTCCCCCAGATTCGCAACATACTGTAAGAAAGCCAATGGACTGTAAACGTTGTTTTTGGACACAGCATTGGAACTAGTGCCGGTCCACCCTGTGACATTGTCCCCGAAAGGTTTATCAACGCCGGGATTCCATTCTTCTTTCCACATATTGAATGCAAAACCCAAACCGTAATAAAAATTGTTTCTGAACTTTCTCCCTGCACTCAAGGAAAAATCCAATTCATTGATCTTTCTATCCTCATTCTCGTAAAATTCAGATGTGTCATCATAGGCAAAATTGTACCTTCCACTGGTACTCAGAATAAAGCTTTGTTCTTTTTGCGCGCTTAACTCAGCAAAAAAGAAGACCAATAGAATGCTGATTAATTGTTTCATACCTGTGTGAATTGGTAGGTTTTTTAAAAGTTTCATGCAAAGTCCTGATTTATTGCTGCCCTGGAAATACGTAACCGAATCAGTACGAATTCACGAATTCAAAATCCGGGGGATTGCCACTTGCGGTGCATCTATACTGAGCTACAGGATATAATATTATCCAGTTGTCAAGAAATATTTCAAATTCGACATAGAACTCTACTTCCCGGGAGCCTTGTGCGGGCCGGGCATTGGGATATCGATGCCTCAGCAACTCAATAAGACCGTCATTATATAAGCGACTATACATTTCGTCAATCGCAGCATCTGCGCCCTGGCTTTCGTAGATGGTTCCCAATGCTGGATCCAGGTAGTTGCCCTCTTCATCCTTATTCAAACGGAGGCCCTGTTGTATTCGGAAATCAAAATTTACATAATAAGCCGAAGCTCCATAATAATAGGCAAAGTCAGTATAGGGCAACTCCTGCGGGCCAAGTGGGTCAATGTCAACCAGGTACTGGTACTCATCCTGCCCCATCGTTATCCTGTAATAAAGCGATTCTTCTGCAGGGTTGATGGATTTTTCTTCACCATATCCCACTCCTGCCTGGTTTACAGCATAGGCTCTGAAATGCCATGTTGCGGAATCAACGTTATAAAATACACTTTCAAAATAACCGCTGCCCGTTCCTCGTTCCGCTAAAAGAGTGTGCCTTTCAAGCGTCGGGTTGGGAATGGTACAGCCCACAAAGCCCCTTGCTGTGATGTCACCACCTCCGCTGTCGGTAACCCTGCCAGCGCCCATAATTCGATGGATTGCAGGGGCAACAACTTCAATGGTTTCGACTGTGGGTGCGACGGGTTCCTTTTTACACCCCGAAAGCAAAATCACAAGAGAAAGTGACAGGGCCAGCCATAAAGCGGGGATTCCGGGTTTGGTTTGCATGCGGCAGATGAATAAATATTTTGCAAAAAATGTCCTTCTGTTATCTTCCGGAGTGTTTGTCCCTTGCGCCTGCATAAAATCCTTCCCCACCATGACGACAGTTATCCGATGGCCAAAAATATGAATTTATTGTGATTTATTGACAACTATTTTGCATTTATTTTGAATGAATGACGGTTTTTTCAATTCCAATTTTTAGCCAGCCAGCATCACAATCAAAAATATCCATATGTATATGTCGTAAGTTTTTTCTAAAACACATAGAAACATAGAATTAATTTATCCCTTGATTTAACACAACAGTTTTTTTTTAGCTATGTGTCTTCTATGTGGTAAATAACTCTACAAAAACATAGGTACATAGAAGTAAAAGTACATTATGTGGCAGGGCTGTCTTTATGGCTCCGTAACAGACATCACAACCCGGAAACCTGTTGCATTATCCCTGAAGCCTTCTGGCCTTTTCCATCTGTGCTCTGCATCAGCTTTTTGTTTCCATGAACCCCCCTTAGCAATCCTTAATCCTTCTTCCGATTGACTGCCGGTCCATTCACTGACATTGTTATTCAGGTTGTGCAAACCCAACCGGTTCTCCTCTCCACCTTTCACCTTTCTTAATTGAGATACATGCTCTGTATCGGTGTCAGCTTTTTTTGCTGCATACATCCATTCTGTTTCAGTGGGCAGCCTGAGGTCAGCGGCCTGTGGCAAACCTTTTTCTCTTCTCAGGATATTGATTTGTTGAGTTTTCCAGAGGCAGAAAAATTTTGCACTTTCATAAGTAACCCCTACAACAGGGTAATCATCATACGTTTCGTCATAAAAGTAATTTTCGAAATCCTGCTCCCCTCCCCAGCCGTTGGAATAGGTTTCTTTTTCCAGAATTTCACCATACTGGTAAAAGGTCATTGATTTTCGAATGTCCAGCTCCGGCGTGATTTTATCTGGATCAATCACCCCCATGCTGTCATCCGGATTCGCCATCAGGGCTTCGATGAATTTCCTGTATTCCCTGTTGGTAATCTCTTCACTCATCCGAAAGGCATTGACATGAACCTCTTCACCATTGTGCTCAATTGTTCCTTCGGGAATCAGCGTCATATCTATATCCAATAATAATGACAAATCCTGTTTCTGACCCGGGGCAGACCCTGCCAGCCATACTGCAAATACGATAAAAAGTGTGTGTTTCATGGGTTTATTTTTTCAATGAATATACCTGGAATCTTTATGTGAACGAATTTAAGGACCCCTTTAGTATTTTAACAAAGAGGGTCCGGTCAGAAACTACAATTTTTTTGGCAGAGAACCGAAAACTATTGGGTGTTTTGTATTTCCCTGATTCGTCTTTTCATATTTTCTCTCAGATATGTATTGTCATCCATAGAGGCTCCCGGGAAAACATCTCGTACAATGCCGTTTTGGTCAACTATAAATGTTTGCGGATATCCCCACACTAAAAAATCATTACCAATATTTTTGCTATCGGGAAAATGATGAAAATCAAATAATTCCGGATGCATTAATTCTTTATCAGCCGAAAAAGCCAAAAACCGGATGGATTCATCATGTGAGAACTCATTTTTTATAGTATTAAGTTCAGGGATTACTGCTTTACAGGGTGCACAACCATAAAACCAAAAACTCAACACGGTCAGTTTCCCTTTTAAGTCATGGCTGGAGAAGGTATTTCCTAAGGTATCTTTCGTGCAAAAGTCAGGCAAAGAACTATTCAGAAAATAAAGTGATAAATAGTATTTAAGAGCATTGACCTCTTCTCTTTTCAGGGCTGGCAGACTGTCAAGGGAGCTGATATTTGACCAGTTCGGGTTAAAATCTTCGTTTTTCCCGGCAACAAAGGTAAATTCCCTTTTATCCACCGACATAGTAATAGTATCTGAGGGTATGGTTAAAATATGAATCTCATTCTCACTGAACCGATGTATCCCCTGGCTTTTTACAGTAATATTTTCAGCGTCAAGGTTTTTGTCATATGCAAATGTCGCCCAGCTATACCCTGTAAAATCTGATTTCAGTTCAATTTGCCCAACGCAAATTATGGGTAAAAGCCAAGAAATCAATATAAACAATAGTCGTTTTTCCATTTTAATTAAATATGGGTTTATCCAGGCCGCATGGGTAAATGGGGCTCATTATAGGGCAAACAGAAGAATAATTTGTCGATTTACTTCATGAAACTACCTTTTCTTCTTCGGTTCTTTTTTAGCCTCCTTTAATACTTTTTTTTCATCGCTCGCCAGTCTTCTTTCAACTTTTTTCACGTCTTCAGCAGGTGGTAAATTTTCAGGCTTCACTCCTCGTTCCAATAACATTTTTCGAACGGCCAAATTATTGTCTATATGTTCTTTGGAAATAGATTTGTCGCCGTATAAGTTTTTCTCAACTACATTGTGGCTTGTCAATTCGGTGGCAAAATCTTTGGCCTTGATAGTAAGCGTTGGCAGAAAATCGGCCAATGGCCTTCCGGTGGGAATCATCATACGGTTTTTCATAAACTGTGTAGTTTTGCCTCCAAACAATGCCTGATCGCCTTTGGAACGAATAATGGCAAAACTATTCTCATCAACCCCCCGCTCGTAAATAATACCGGATAGCTTCTTTTCTGTTTTCGATAACTTATTGCGGGCAGAAACTCTGGCCACATCCAGTAAGCGTTGCTCAATTAATTCCTGTTTACGGGTTTGTAGGGCAAAGTAGGTTTGGGCAAAGGCTACTTCTGGTTTCGATGGATCGCCATTTTGCGCTACCAAATAACATGCATATCTGGTGAGAGCTATATCTTGTATCTCTCTCTCAGCACCTTTAGCAAGCTTTATCATTTTGTTGACTTCAACAAAATGATTGGATACCATTTCACCAGCGTTTACGCATGATTGAACTGCTTTTTCAACAACTTTCTGAAAGTTTCGCCACTCTGTGTAGTTAAAGATTTCCTGTAACTCTCTGGCACTCCAACATTCAAGACCCTCGTGAACATAACAGGCACCTTCAAATTTCTGAAACAGTTCTTGTATAAATTCCTTTTTCATGATTCATCTGTTTATAATTTTAAACCTTCCATCCCCCAGTCATCTATAATTTTCACCACAGTTCTTATCCCAGGTTCAAAGGGAGAATCAGTTCCCCGGAAAGCTCCAATTTTTTACTCATCAATTTTATTTAGCTTTCAGATTCCTGGCCCAGTTTAGCCCATCCATCATTTTCTCCGGCCATCCCAAATATACATATTATTTAACATATCATTAGTTTTTTAGACAAATGATTGTTTTTAAAAAAAGATTTGCGCAAACCCCGAGGTAAGTGTTCGGGTCAGGATATCGGGAGGTAGGCAGGAAACAAATCAATAGCTTTGTTACAGAGTAACATGGGTAAAGATGAGTTAAGGAAATTACGGATGCAAAACGTAAAAAAAATCAATTTTCCCTGTCAATGGTAAACTGCACCAGGTCTTTCAGGGATTGGCGCCAGGGGCTTTCGGGGAAGCTGTGAAGAATGTCGAAGGCTTTGCTCAGGTTTTCTTCCATGATTTGGAGAGAATAATCGATGCCGCCGCTTTTGTTAACCTTGTCGATGAGCTGTGCGACTTTTTCGGGGTCGTTGCCGTGGTTTTTTACTGTGTTGATGATCTTTCTCTTTTCCATGTAGGAGCACTGGTCGAGCAGGTGGATGAGAGGAAGGGTGAGTTTGCGCTCCTTGATATCGCCACCGGTGGGTTTGCCGGTATTTTTGCCGTTGTTGTAATCCAGCAGGTCATCTTTGATCTGGAAAGCGATGCCGGTATATTCGCCCATGAGGCGCAGTTTCTCCTGGGTTTCCTTGTCGGCCCCGGCTGATGCAGCGCCACAGGCAAAACATGAGGCAATGAGGGAAGCGGTTTTCTTTGTGATGATTTCAAAATACACCTCTTCTTTTATGTCGAGGTTGCGGGCTTTTTCCAGTTGCAGCAGCTCTCCTTCGCTCATTTGTTTTACGGAGTGGGAAACGATTTTGAGCAGTTCAAAGTCGTCGTTGTCCAGCGATAGCAACAGACCACGCGAAAGGAGATAATCGCCAACCAGCACCGATATTTTATTTTTCCACAGGGCATTGAGGGAGAAAAAGCCACGGCGTTCGTTGCTGTCGTCCACCACGTCGTCGTGCACCAGGGTAGCGGTGTGCAGCAGTTCGATGAGCGATGCTGCGCGGTAAGTTTTTTCGGTGATGCCACCACAGAGTTGTGCGGTAAAAAAGACAAACAGCGGCCGCATCTGTTTGCCCTTCCTTTTTACAATATAGCGTGTTATCTTGTCCAGCAAAGGTACTTTGCTCTTCATGGACTGTCGGAATTGCTTTTCGAATTCGTCGATATGATGCTCTACGGGAGCTTTTATTTCTTTCAGGGTCATCAATCTGTTGTTGTAGTCAGGACAGCAAATTTAGGGAAAATAAGCTTTGCAGTACTTCTTTGTTTAAAAAGTTTGTATTACACAATCCTTTGCGAATGTACTGAATTAACAACAAAAACAGCAAATGGTTGAAACAGCCTGAAAGATCAGCCCCTCATGTGCCGGTCTCACTTCTTCTTGTGCGGACAGACGCAAGATTTAGCATACTTCTTTTTCTGCCAGAATATCCGGCGCATCTTTCATGGCTTCCTGAATTTTCCTGGCTGCCAGGCGAGGGTTGCTGATAACATTGCATCCACCAATGCAGCCATTTTCGCAGGTCATGACCTCCACAAAGTTGTGGGGATGATTTTGCGGCATCCCTTTGAGTTGTCGAAGGGCAGCTTTGTCAATTCCGTTGATAAGGGTTTCATTCACTGTTACTCCTTCGGCCACCTTTTTCACTGCTGTGGCCACGCCACCTGATGCAGCAAATCCTCTGGCTTCAGCTGCAGGTGTATATCCACCCTCAAGCGGTTCAATGGTGTTGAGGTCCAGCTGGCGGGCCACCAGCCAGGCGCCATATTCTTCGAAACTGAGTGTATAGTCGGTATAAGGATCGTGGCACACTTCCCATCTTTTGGCCGAACAGGGGCTGACAAACACGATGCACGCCTCCGGGTGTTCCTCCCTGGCCTTTTTTGCCGTATAGTGCATGGGACTGGGCGTGTGTGAAACAAAGGGTTTCAGGGCAGGGATGTGCTTTTCCACCAGTGAGGTATAGCCGGGGCAGCAGGAGGTGGTCATAAAAGGTTGTCCTTCCTCCAGGCGCTCTTTGAGTTCAGCTGCTTCGTGATGAATGGTTTGTTCGGCCCCTTCAGCCACTTCATACACATGGTCAAATCCCAGTCTATGAAAACTGCTGCGGATCCGCTGTATGTCCGAACCAAACTGCCCGGCAATGGCGGGGGCCAGCAGGGCGACCAGCTCTCTCCCCTCGATTTTGTTACGGAAAATATCCACCAGGTTCGATTTTTCCATGATGGCACCAAAGGGACAAGCCACCATACATTTCCCGCAATTGATACATTTGGCCGGATCGATATACTCCACCCCTTTATCATTCTTTTTGATGGCGTTTACCGGGCACACCTCCTCGCAGGGTACCGGCATATAAACGATGGCATGAAAAGGACACATCTTCAGGCATTTGCCGCAATTAACGCAGGCTTTGTGATCGATATGGGCCTGACCGTTGAAGAAACGGATGGCATCTTTAGGGCAGTTATTGATACAGGGGCGTGCCACGCAGCCGCGACAGAGGTTGGAAACTTCGTAGCTGGTCTGGCGGCAGGAGGAACATGCTTCGTCCACCACTGTCAACACCACATCCGACTGTGAACGTCGTTCATAAGCCATACGAACATAATCGCTCAGGGGGGTAAGCTCATCGGTTTCATCCCCGATGTTAAAGCCAAGAATGGCCATGAGTTTGTATTTGAGTACGGCCCTGTCTTTATGCACACAACAACGCACGGAAGCCTCGTTACGGGGTCTTACCTCCAGGGGAATCCGGTCAATTTTCTTCTCCAGCTCCTCCTTTTCCATGAGCTTTATGATGCGCGTAAGTAGATCGCGCCGTATGATCATCGCGTTATTTGTTACTGACATGGTTGCCTTGTTTTTTTAGTTTTCCAGTTCTTCTTTCACTACTTCGAGCAGCGATTGTATGGTTGCCTGCTCAATGGTTCTGCCGTTGACCATCACAAAGGGCGGTTTCCCGGAACCTTCGCAGTCGCATACTCCCAGGCATGGGGAGCCGGTAACCATTACATGGTCGCGCAGGTGGACGGGCAGGTATTCGTGAAAAAGCTGAAGTTCAGCACCTCCCATCAGATAGCAGTGGGTGCCGGCGCAAATCATTACAGTTACAGTTTTTGTTTCCATAGTACATCAGATAAATTGTATTTTTACTTCCTTTAAAAACTTCTCTTCCAGCAGGCGTGCAATTTTACGCATCACATTGCGGCGTATTTCCAGCTCTACCGGCAGAGAGGGGTCCTGGTGGGCTACATTGATTTTGGTGCCTACCACCAGGTGTATTTCATCAGAGTCCATGATCAATCGCAGAATATCAGCGGCAGGACCATTTCCTTTTACATGGGTATTTTGCAGCAGCTCGAGCATTTCGGCTACCCTTCCGATGGTAAGTATTCCTTCGGTAACCAGGTCAATTCCATCCATTTTGGAGGCCGGGGGCAGGCCTGAGTCATCCAGGGCCAGACCCACATCAATCTCCCTTTTGAGTTCCCGGGACAGCACTTTGGAGGTAGTACCGCCACAAACTACTTTTTTGCCCGGAAACGCCTCTACCATCTGGGCCAGCATCGCATCCTTTAACTCATCGTAAGGGGGTCCCGAACAGATAAGCAGCCTCCGGGGATTGCGAAAATGCAGCACCGAGCAGGTGATGTCGTCCTTGGGTTTGTAGATGTCGTTAATGTTGGATTTCTTAATGATGGCCCGCGACAGGTCGTGTGCCGACATCTCAGGGTCTTTTTCCAGCAGGGTGGTTACATATTCCTTGAGTGCCTCTTCGCCATAGCCAAAAGGCATGGTGGCCGAACCAATACCACTCTGGGTTACACCATCAGAAACAATAATGATCCGGTCGTTAAGTTGCAGGGTAAACTGGTAATGGAGCATTTCGCGGATGCGCCCGTCATTGAGTTCAATGGTGAGCTTCTCATGTTCGATGGTTACAGGTTTTCCATTGCGGAATAACATCCAGGGAGGATTGTCGAACTCAATGATGCGGGTTTCTCCTCCCGACTCAATGTCAGCAATGGTGAAGGTGGCATAGCTGATCTGGCGTTGTTTGTCAACGGGTAACGTAGACATGATGATTTTGGCCGTACGGTCGATGGGTTGTTTTTCCAGCGTGAAGTTTACCGCCATGGAAGCTGTGAGGGTGGCCAGCACATTGGCTTTTACGCCGCTGCCCAGTCCGTCGGAAACGGCCACGATGGTACGGTCTTCCGCTTTTATCTTGCGCGAAAGAAAGGTGTCACCACACACTTCGCAGCCATGCTTGGAAAGCTGCAGGCAGTCAACATCCACATGATATTGTTTTCTATTCATCATCATTTTGGGTCAGGATTTCAAGAATAGAATTGAGGCTTGTTTCTGTTTTAGAGGCATTTTCCCCCAGCAGATAGGCGATTTTCTGCACCGTCCCGAGGTTTTCGGTAATGATGGATCGGGTTCTTTTCACCACCTCATCAGTCTGTACCTCGGGATTGTAAAGGTCGCGGGCAATGGCACAAACTATTTTGTGTGCCTGCACACTGAATACTGATACTTTCAGCAACCGGTTTTTAAGTTTGAACTCCTTATCCAGCAAATCTTTGCCTGAGGAGAGCACCTGTTCGAAAAGCCTGTGAAAGGGGACCAGCTTTTTTACGTCGGCAGCGGGCAACCCGGGATTTACTTCATAAATCATCTGGATTTCCTCTCCCAGCATGCGGGCCATATTGATGTTACACTCAATAACCTTAAGGTTTTCATCCACAATCATAACCCCGCTGGGCATTCGCTGCAACAACACAGAGGCTTTGTCGTGGGCCACACGGCGCATGTATGAAACACACATGTTGCGTTCGGCTTTTCCTTCCAGCATGGCTACGGCAAATTCCTGGCAACTCTCGTAGCCGCAGCCACCGCAGTTAAGTTCATCTTTGCTGGTTTGCTTGCCCACCGCACGCAAAGATTCCATGATGTCGGCAGCAGCATACTTCTTTTCTGTTCCGGGCTGCTTCACAGCTTCATAGGTAGTACCGATACTGACAGAATGCACCAGCTCTTTGCCATCGCCAATGGATTGTATTTTGCCTGAAGAAGCATCCAGCACACTGCTGTAACGGTAGCCCATGGAGGACTTATCAGGTATGGCCGGACCATTGATGCATCCTCCCGGACAGCTGAGCAGCTCGATGAAAACCCTTTTATCAGGTTTCCAGTCTTCGAGGCGGTTGAGCACGCCCTCCATGGCTTCCATTCCCGAGAAAGACATAAACTGCAGCGGACTGTCGCCTTTTCCGTTGTTCAGCCCGGCAATCATTCCTCCTTCTACCGGATATAAGGAGCCCGAAACCGCTTCCACCGGCTCAAAGCAGGCATCCTCCGGCTCAGGGTTAAACCATTGTTCTTCCATCCATGTTGCCAATTCGCAAAAAGTAATGGCAGCCGAAAGGATTTTGCGCTGGCTGTCAGCTTCCCTTTTTTTGGCAATGCAGGGGCCTGCAAAGGCAACATGCACCTCAGGGCCGTAATAACTTTTCAGGTAATGCGCATGGGCAATGAGGGGCGAGAAAACATTCGAAATGTAAGGCGTATACTCCGGCTTGTGCCTTTTGATGTATTCCACTACCGTCGGACAGGCAGAAGAGAAGCTGATGCCCGGTCCGGCAGCCAGCAGCTCGCTGCGCAAATGCCGGTTGACCAGTTCTGCACCCAGGGCCGTTTCCGATACGGCATAAAAACCCATTTGTTTCAGCTGGGAAATCATTGTTTGAGAAGACACTCCGGGAAAGGAGCTAACCCAGGAAGGAGCCAGCGACAAAATCACCTTTTTTCCATTCACCAGCAAATGTTTGATGGCTTCTATATCGGAGCGCACTTTTTTTGCCCCCACCGGACATACCTCCACGCAATTGCCACAGGCAATGCACAGTTCGTCAATAACAGATGCACAATTGTTGGAAATGCGAATGGCTTTCACCGGGCAATGCCTTACACACTTGTAGCAGTCCTGGCAGTTGTTATCTTCGGTATAAATAGGCTGGTTGGCGTTCATCTCTGGATTTTTTACAGGTTAAACCTTTACAGGTAAAGTGTTGGGTGGGTGCATTGTCCTGCACCGCTTCGGATTGTATTTTATTGTGTCGCCTCGGGCTGCATGTTGAGTAATTGATCCAGCAAAGGGGTAATGTTGGAAGGGGTAATGGTTTCATATTTGGTGTCGTTGATCCACACCACCGGACCCTTGTTGCAGGATTGCGAACAAAGCTGTCCCTTAAAAAGGATACTCTCTTCCATTTTGTGGGTATGCAGATATTTTTTGATTACTTCCAGGGTATCTCTGTTGCCTCTTGAAAAGCAGGAGCTTCCCAGGCAGATAACAATTTGCATTTTTTCTTCGGCCATATCTTACTGTTTTTTTAAGTGAATACCAGGTGTTGACAGGTACTGATGTATAGTGTTGTTAATTTGTTAACAATTCTATCAGCACCTATTCACAATGCATGCCAACAACCCCATAAGACTGACTGTCTTTGCTTTACACAAATCACCCAAACCACAGGCAAGCTCATGATGTCCTAATTTGAAACATCCAGGCAGGTCGAGATGTATTATTTTATGACGTTGTCATAAATAATGACAGAAAAAAAATAAAGGAAAGGGTCAATAATTTACAGCGTGATGCCGTATTGTCTGGCTTTAAGGTATAGGGTATTGCGGCCAATACCCAGCATTTTGGCTACCTGGGTTTTGTTGCCGTTGAGCTGGCGGAGGGCTTCCTGTATCACCTGTTTCTCAATGTCGGCCAGCGTCCGGATTTCTGTACTTACAAGGGGGGTGCTCCCGCTGAAGGATTGATTTCTTTGAGGGTTGAGATATCTTTGCCGGAAGGCTTCTTCATCTTCCACATCCAGCATGATGGCACCATCGAGGTTTACGGTTTTCTCAATAAAATTTTCGAGCTCGCGCACATTGCCCGGCCACTCATAACGCATGAGTAATTGATAAACCTCATTGTCCAGCACAGGGATGTTTTTCTTGAGTTTAAAAGCCTTCGTGCGAAGAAAGAATTCAATCAGGGTGCGGATATCTTCTCCCCTTTCTCTCAAAGGAGGAATCTTAAGAGGAATAACACTTAGCCGGTAATAGAGGTCGAGGCGGAATTTCTTTTCATCCACCAGCATCTTGAGGTCTTTGTTGGTGGCAGCAATGATGCGTACATCCACGGGAATAGTCTTGCTACCTCCCACGCGGGTTATCACACCCTCCTGCAAAGCCCTGAGCAGCTTCACCTGCATATCGGGGGGCATCTCTCCCACTTCATCAAGGAAGAGGGTACCGCCGTTGGCCAGCTCAAATTTGCCTGGCTTACCTCCTTTGCGCGCCCCGGTAAATGCTCCGTCATCATACCCAAACAATTCGCTTTCAAAAAGCTGTTCGGGAATGGCTCCGCAGTTTACGGCCACAAACCCGGCATCGCAACGTGAACTGGCATTGTGGATGGACTGGGCAAACACTTCCTTCCCTGTACCACTTTCTCCATTGATAAGAATCGTGGAAGGGCTGTCAGATACTTTTTCCGCAAACTCAATCAACCGACGCATCGTAGCGCTCGCGCCAATGATGTCACTGAAAGTATAATGGGCTTTCATGCCGGTATATTTATTCACCATGTTGTATACCCTTTTCATATCACGAAAAGTAAGTACTACACCATTGAATTGATTGTCTTCGGTAAGAATGGGCATGGCACTCATCACATAAACACCGCTTTTGGGCATGCCATGAACCGTTACCTCTTCGTCGAGCACTTTGTCTCCCGTTTGAACTGCATTCCAGATCTCCTGCCAGCGGTTGAGGTATTTACTGATATGCCTGCCATAGAGTTCGGAGCGGCTGACATCGAAAATCTTTACAGCTGTTTTGTTTACCCGGTTGATGTATCCTAATGGGTTCAGGGTAAAGGTTGCATAAGAAAGGTTGTTGATTACAGCATCGAGAAAACCGGAGGTCTCACTAAGATCCTTGTGTAGTTTATGGTTACGGAATTGCTGTTCGATGGAATTGACTGTGGCCACTACAAGTCCTAAAGTATGAGGATGCACCTGGTCTTTTTTGCCCATGAGGTTGAGTGCACCAATAATTTCATCGTCTTCATTGTGAATGGGAGCCGAAGAGCATGTCCAGCGGTGGTAGGCATTGATGAAATGCTCCTGGGCGGTTAGCTGAATGGGCCGGTTCTCGTCGATGGCAAGACCCATGGCGTTGGTACCCACACTTTCTTCATTCATATATGCCCCTGGAATCATATCAAATAAACTGGCATCGCGCATGGTTTCGGCATCGCCGGTGAGTTCAAGAATACACCCTTCGTTGTCGGTAAGGGTTATCACAAACCCGGACCCCTTTACCAGTGTGTACAGATTTTTGATGAAAGGCAAAGAGGTGTCAATCAGGTACTGGTTCTTTTCCAGAAGATGCTCCAATTGTGAGCCCCTGAGGATCTTGCGCGGAAACATATGGTCTTCATCCAGACCATTCATGATGCTGCGTGCATGGGATTTTTGGATGACATCGTGCTTCATGGGAAAACTCCTTTCATTCTTTTACACCTGAATTTTTGCCTGATTGAGGACTCACAAAACGACACTGCATTATTCCAACGGGTTAATCAACTTGTCCTTATCAGATTAAGCTGCAAAAGTACAAATAAAAAACGGGTTGTGAAAAGATTAACAATACTATTTGCACTCCATGCGATTCACAAGCCTTTGAATGCAAAGGAAGATGGTGGAACAGAGTTATCAACACCCATCAGAAAATAACAAAGCCCGGTGCGTAATACACCGGGCTTCTCACACATATTGACAACAAGGGTCAATTTTTCAGTCTGTCATTGAGTTTTTTGATAATTTGTCGTGCATCTCCCACAATACCCAGGTCAGCTACCTGGAAGATGGGTGCATATTTATCTTTGTTGATGGCCACAATGTATCCGGATTCTTCCATCCCGGCAAGGTGCTGAATAGCACCTGAAATGCCGGCAGCGAAATACAGGTCAGGGCGTACGGTTTTACCGGTTTGTCCCACCTGCTGGTCGTGACCCACCAACCCGCAATCTACCACCGCCCGGGATGCAGACACCTGTGCATCGAGAGTTTCCGCCAGTTCTTTCACCAGGTTCAACCCATCACAGCATCCCATTCCCCTTCCGGCAGAGATCAGTATTTTGGCTTCGCTGATATCTATTTTGCTGGTTTTCTCTTTCACACTTTTCACCAGTCTCACCTTGAATTTTTGTGTTGCAAAAGGCACATCCACCATGATTATTTCTCCCTGGCGTTGCGTATCGGCTTCAAGGCTTTGCATCACACCTGGCCTTACAGTGCTCATCTGGGGGCGATGCTCTTTACAAACAATGGTTGCCATGAGGTTGCCTCCAAAGGCAGGACGGGTCATGAGCAGGTGTTTGTCTTCACCGATTTCCAGTTTGGTGCAATCGGCGGTGAGTCCGGTAGCTACCCTTGCCGAAACACGCGGACCAAGGTCGCGCCCGGTGGTAGTAGCACCAATGAGCAGAATATCGGGCTTGTGCAGGTCAATGATATGGCACATGGCCTGGGTATAGGGTTCGGTAAGGTAGCTTTCCAGTTCGGGTGCATCGGCACAAATTACCACATCAGCACCATGTTCAATAAGCATCTGTGCTTGTCCGGCAATATTGTGGCCCAGCAGTATGGCATACACTTTCTCTTTGAGATCGGCTGCCAGATCCCTGGCTTTGCCAACAAGTTCAAGGGCTACCTTTTGAATTTCTCCGTTTCGTTGTTCGGCAAAAACGTAAACGCCTTTATATGTTGAGTTTTCCATGCTTCTAATGAGTTTTAAATAATGAATTTTTCTTTCAGCTTGCTGATGATGGTACCTACCGCTTCATCCGTATCCAGTTCATAAAGCTCTCCGGCGGCTTTCACTCCGCGGCTGAAGGCTTTGTGCACCTTGGTGGGAGACCCTTTCAACCCTAAATCCTCCTCTTTCACTTCTATCTCATTAAAACCCCACACTTTCACTTCTTTGGCGTAGGCCTCCATGATTCCTTTCACGGTCATATAGCGCGCCTGAAAAGCGTCAGACAACACGGTTACCAGACAGGGAGCTTCTGTTTCCAGAATTTCATACCCGTCCTCAATGGATCTTTCAATGGTAAAGGTTCTTTTGCCATCGTAGTCGAGTTTGCGCAGGTAAGAAACCTGGGCAATATCAAGATGCTCGGCAATCTGGGGTCCTACCTGTGCGGTGTCGCCATCAATGGCCTGGCGTCCTGTAATGATAAGGTCGAAAGTCAGGTTTCTCAGGGCTCCTGCCAGGGCATGGGAGGTTGCCAGGGTATCAGCGCCGGCAAATTTGCGGTCGGTAAGATGGATGGCATCATCTACCCCCATGGCCAGGGCTTCGCGCAAGGCATTGTCGGCCTGAGGGGGTCCCATGGTAATAACGGTAACGTGCGCATCATGCAGATCTTTCATGCGCAGAGCAAGTTCCAGACCTGCTTTGTCATCGGGGTTGATTATGCTGGGAACCCCGTCCCTGATAAGTGTACCTGTTGCAGGATTGATTTTTATCTCCGTAGTATCAGGTACTTGCTTTATGCAAACTACTATATTCATGTCTTATTTTTTTTACAACAGGGCCATTGTTTACAGAAATATTGAATGGCTCCTGAGATATTTTTTTACGTTCAGATATTTAACTATCGCTATATAAACCTGTGCATTCCGGGATTCGGGAAAGAAACAAGCCTAGCCCGTTTCCTGAAAGCCTGAAGGCTGGTCTTGATTATTTGAGCAGATTGGCAGCAATCACCATTTTCTGCACCTCGGAAGTCCCTTCATAAATCTCGGTGATTTTGGCATCGCGCAGCATTCTCTCCACAGGATATTCGCGGGTATAACCGTATCCACCGTGCAGCTGGATAGCTTTACTGGCCACTTCCATGGCTACCTCAGCAGCGTATAGCTTGGCCATGGCGGCATCGGCAGAAAATTTCTCTCCCTGGTCTTTTTTGAATGCGGCCGAACGCACCAGCATTCTTGCGGCACTGATACGGGTTTGCATATCGGCAATCTGAAACTGGGTGTTCTGAAAAGCTGAAAGGGGTTTGCCAAACTGCTTGCGCTCCTTGATGTACTTCACTGTTTCATTCAATGCACCCTGGGCAATGCCCAGTGCCTGGGCCGCAATTCCGATACGTCCGCCATCAAGGGTTTTCATGGCAATACCAAAACCTTTTCCAACCTTGCCCAGCATGTTCTCCCTGGGGATGACACAGTTCTCAAAAATCAATTCTGAGGTGGCGCTCCCGCGAATTCCCATTTTCTTTTCCTTCTTACCAAAGGAGAAGCCGGGGGTTCCCTTTTCAATGATAAAAGCGGTAATACCTTTTACTCCCTGTGATTTATCGGTCATGGCAAAGATGATGTACACATGGGCATACTCGGCATTGGTAATAAATATTTTGGAGCCGTTGATGATAAAATTGTCTCCGTCTTCAACTGCAGTAGTCTGCTGGGCAGAAGCATCGGTTCCGGCATTAGGCTCTGTAAGACCGAATGCGCCCAGCCATTCACCTGATGCCAGGCGGGGTATGTATTTCTTTTTCTGCTCAGGAGTACCACTTTCCAGGATAGGAGCAATACACAAAGAAGTGTGCGCAGAAACGATAACACCTGTTGTGGCGCATGCTACAGAAAGTTCTTCCACAGCCTGTGCATACATGACGTTATTGCCCCCGGCACCGCCAAGTTCAGAAGGGACGGGAATTCCCAGCAGCCCCACACGGGCCATTTTTGCTACGGTTTCTTCAGGAAAACGCTCCTGCTCATCTACTTCAGCAGCAAGGGGCTTCACTTCTTTCTCAGCGAAGCTCCTGATCATTTGCTCAAACAGTGCTTGTTCTTTTGTTAAATGAAAGTTCATGATTTTCTTGTTGTTATGTGTGTGTCACTAAAAAAAATAATCTGCAAAAATAAACATTTGGATTTTCCACGCCGGACCAAAGTTTACAATCGGTCCGGACATGGAAAAAAATCAGCTCCAGATGACATCGTCGGAGGGCACTTCAACATTGGGCGATAAAGATGCCACCCGTGTAATGTTGAGCAGGTGCTTATAGGTGAAGTTCTCGGAGATGGAGTTGTTGCCCCATGTTCCGCAACCCAGCGTATTGGTAAAGGGAAGCCCGTTCTGAATATTGCCTCCGGCAGTGGTAGCACAGGGAGCATTCACGATGAAGCGGGATACGGAAATACTGCTTCCTGCCCTGAGAATATGCTCCTGGTTGCTGGAGTGGATTCCGGCGGTGTGGCCGTTTCCTTCCATCTGCAGGTTAATTTTTGCAATGGAGATGGCTTCGTCAAGGGTTTGATAAGGAAATGCTGCCAGCACGGGACACATCTTTTCTTTGCATACAATGTCGTCGGGTCCTATGCCATGTGCATTTACTACCAGGACTCTGGTTGTTTCGGGTACATCGATTCCGGCCATTCGGGCGATGTGTAAGGCTGATTTTCCTACAGCTTCTCTTCTCATGTGTCCGTCTTCAAAAATGGCATTCACCAAATCTGCTTTTCGGGCGTCGTCCACCAGGAAAGCACCGTTTTTTTCAAAGGCTGTCATCACAGCATCGCGGTCTTCTTTGTGATAAATAAAGCTTTGCTCTCCGGAACAGATGATACCATTATCGAAAGTACGTCCGGTGATGATTTTACGGGCTGCATCCTCAAAGTCTATCTCTCTGTCCAGAATCACCTGCACGTTGCCGGCTCCCACACCATAGGAAGGCTTACCTGAGGAATAGGCCGATTTCACCATGTTCATACCACCGGTGGCCACCACCACGTCGCAGTTCTGCATCAACTCCCGGGTAAGCTCCACAGAAGGCTCTTCAATCACCTGCACCAGTCCTTCGGGGACATTGTATTTTACCAGGGCTTCATTGATCATTTTTACGGTTAGCGAAGAACATTTTTTTGCCTTGGGGTGAGGTGCAATAATGATGGCATTTTTGGTTTTCAGGGCAAACATGATTTTCGACATAGGGGTTACCACCGGGTTGGTCATGGGGGTGATACCTGCTACCACACCAATAGGCTTTGCAATTTCCATCAGGTTGGTAATGGGATCATGGCTGATCACCCCCATAGAGGGTTTGCTGCGCAGATCAAACCAAACTCCTTTGGATTTTCCTTTGCACTTGGCTACTTTGTCTTCGTAAACGCCCATTTCGGTCTCTTCCACAGCAAGTCTGGAAAGAAGCTGGGCATTATCGTACACAGTGCGCGCAACAGCTTTTACAACGGCATCCACCTGGCACTGGTTAAAATTTACTTCGAATTGAATCTGGGCTACCCTGGCCCGCATCATTAGGTCGGCTATATTCATGACGTTATATTTTATGTTTTACAATTTGTGTTAGTAAAGGGAATAAAAAATGGCTGTTATCTCGTCTTTGGATAATTCTTCATAGTTGTTGGCCAAAAGCCTGCCTTGTTTTTGCAGTACACCCTCGGCAAACTCTTCGCACTCTTTTTCTTTCATGCCGTAGGCACGTAGTTTCTTTTTAGAAAGCAGTTTACCCAGGAGGGCATCGAGTGCACAATACACCTGATTGGCGGGCACCTCCAGGATGCGAGCCATGAATTCATTGAGTTCGCAAATGACGCCTCCGGGATTTTTCTCCTGGTATTTTTCAAAAACGGCGGTAAAAAACTGGTAATTGGCTTCTCCGTGCGGAACATGGTAGGTGCCTCCCAGTGGATAGGAAAGAGCATGAACCGCTCCTACCCCTGCATTGCCAAAAGCGATACCGGCAAAATTGCTGGCTACCAGCATGTCTTCCAGTCGCTCCATCCGGTATTCTTCTCCGTTTTGGGCTATCTTCATAAATACATCCAGGATAATTTCTATGGAAGCTTTGCTGTAAATACGGGTGTAGCTGTTGGCCCTGGGAGAAACATAGCTTTCCACGGCATGAATCAGGGCGTCGATAGCACTGGCAGCATAAAACTTAAAGGGCAGTCCTTTGAGAAACTCTGGAATGATTACTGCATGGTCGGGCATAAGGGCCTCATCGGCCAGGCCCATCTTGGTTTGTTTGCTTTTGAGTTCGGCGATGGTGATGTTGGTCACTTCACTGCCCGTTCCACAGGTAGTGGGGATTACTACCAACTGTTTTTCCTTTTCAAGAGGGATGGTTCTTTCAAAGGCATCCACTACATTGTTGAGGTTTTTCAGCACAAAGAGCTTGGCTATGTCGATAACGGTACCTCCGCCAATGGCAATCACGCGGTTATAATCCACCTTTTTAACATCCGCCAGGATGGCATTCATCATTTCGTCGGAGGGTTCTCCCTGACCGTATTTCTCCTGAAAGATAAAATGGCAGGGCAGTTTCAACCCCTTCATAAAGGGTTCAGCCAGAAATTCGTTGGTGATAATCAGGTCTTTTTCCGACAGCGTAAATTCGGAAGCGAATTGCGCAAAGGTATCGAACCTGCTGATTTGGGTTTTTAGCTTAAACAGTTGCATTGCTGAGTTCCTCCTTATTTATATAGTGATTTTTTACATGGAATCTTTTTTCTGTGGCTTCGGATAATTCTTCCCTGAAATTGGGATGGGCAATTTCGATGAGGCTTTCGGCCCTTTGCTTCAGCGTTTTGCCCCATAATTGGGCAATTCCGAATTCAGTTACTACATATCTTACGTCGTTGCGTGAAGTGGTAACCGCAGCACCCTGCCCCAGGAAAGGGACTATACGTGAAACTTTTCCTCCGGCAGCGGTGGATGGCATGGCCATCACAGATATTCCATCGCGTGCCATACACGCACCCCGCACATAATCCACCTGTCCACCTACCCCACTGATTTGCTTCGTGCCGATGGATTCGGATACTACCTGCCCCATGAGGTCAATTTCCACACAGGAATTGATGGAAACCATTTTATAGTTGCGTGAAATAATATAGGGGTCATTTACGTAATCGGCGGGATACATAATCACGTCGGAATTGTTGTTGACAAAATCATACAACCGGCGGCTACCCATCAAAAAAGTGGCAACCAGCTTGCCTTTGTGCAGGGTTTTCTTTTCTCCGGTAATCACTCCCTTTTCCACCAGCTCTACCACACCGTCTGAAAACATTTCGGTGTGAATGCCCAGTTGCTTTTTGTCGCCCAATGATTTGAGTACTGCATCAGGGATGGAACCGATACCCAGCTGCAAAGTCGAACCGTCTTCCACCAGGCTTGCACAATGACGGCCAATGGCCAGCTCTGTTTCGCCGATACGGGGAGCGGGGAGCTCGTACAGGGGATTGGAGGTTTCGATGATATAGTCAATATCCGAAATATGCATGAGGTTATCTCCACCAATGAAAGGCATTTGATCATTGATTTCTGCAATAACAATTTTGGCCGCATGGGCTGCGGGTTTGGTATAGTCGGTAGAAACGCCGAAACTGCAAAAACCTTCCATGTTGGGGAGGGAAAGCTGAACAATGGCCACATCGGGATGCAAAGGCCCCTCAGTGAACAGGCCGGGAATCTCATGGAAAAAGCAAGGGGTGTAATCAGCCCGGTTTTCATCAATGGCCAGGCGTGCATTGCCTCCCACGAATACAGCATTGTGGCGGAAATGGCCATGCATTTCGGGTAGCATGTAGGCTCCTTCCCCCAGGCAGTACATGTGAGCAATTTCCACATTATGATAATTTTCTTTATTTGCCACCAGGGCCTGAAGGGTGTCAACCGGCACAGCAGCGGCATGACCCAGCACCACGCGATCGTTGTTTTTAATCGCCCGGATGGCTTGTTCCGGTGTACTGAGTTTGGTTTTATATAAGTCTCTCCAGTTCATATCAATATTGTTTTTTAACTTTAAGAATGTACCCCGGGAGGGGGAAGCAGGTTTTCCGAATGGCAAAAGAAAGCCTGCGTCCTGGTAATGGATATAAAAAACGGGGATTATTTTTTATCTGACCTCCTCGTCCGGATTAATACGGGCCAGGTTTCGGGCAAAGCTCTTTTTCTCTTCCATATTACACTGGCGGGCAATCATAATCCTCTGGGCCTGGGGTGAACCGGCACCATGCATAGACTCTGTTCTGTACCCAACCGCTGCCGTTCCCAGCGTAATATTCTCAATGAGTCGCAACACCCTCATGCGATCTTCTGTTTTTACACTGTGTACCCCCTTGAGGTATTTGTCAATGTAAGGGCCGATTTTTTCATTCCTGTAGTCTGCTTCTGAAGGCATGGTTACCATAACACCGCCAGCGATATCTTCGGCAAGCCTGGAAATTTCGTAAGGGAAACGGGTGATGTTTTGCTTGCAAACATTGGCCAGTAAGAGATCAATTTCATAGTTTCCTGCTTTGGTAACTTTTCCTTCACATGAACATGCAATACCGCATGAGTAAAGCGTTTCATTGAGGTGGGCCATTTCGATGAGCTTGTCTTTGATGTGCGAAGCTTTGGCTGCTCCGTTATAGTCGGCTGCCAGGGCGGAGGCTCCAATTAGCACGTCACCCACCCCCACCTTACAGCCGCCATACGATTGCCGGTGATAACCTGCAAATCTTTCTACCATCATACCGGCAAAATCATATTCTTTGCACAAAAACACTCTTTCCCAGGGCACAAAAACATCTTCAAAAATCACCAGTGCTTCGTGTCCGCCAAATTCAGCATTGCCCAGGTCGATATCTGCACCCGGTTCCATTTTACGGGTGTCGCACGACTGGCGACCGTAAATCATAAAAAGCCCTTCTGCATCAGAAGGAATGGCAAAAGCCACTGCGTAATCTTTATCCGCTTCTTTCATGGCTATGGTAGGCATGATAAGATGTTCGTGTGAGTTTACGGCTCCGGTCTGGTGGGCTTTGGCACCACGCACCACGATACCGTCCTTTCGCTCTTCAACGATATGCACATACATATCAGGATCGGTTTGCTGCGAAGGAGACAGACCCCGATCGCCTTTGGGGTCGGTCATGGCGCCATCCACAGTAAGGTCGTTTTCCTGCACAAATTTCATATACTCCACAAAACGCTCATGATATTGCGTATTGTATTTCTGATCTATCTCATAAGTAGTGGAATACAATGCATTAAAGGCGTCCATACCCACACAGCGCTGGAAACAGGCTCCGGTTTTCTGGCCCAGCAGCCGCTGCATCTTTACCTTTTTTATAAGGTCTTCGGTACTCTGGTGCAGGTGACAAAAACGGTTTACGGTTTTCCCGGTAAGATGCGATTTAGCGGTCATGATATCCTTGTATTCTTCCATTTCCGCAAGCTTATAAGTCATAGCAACCGAATTCATGGAAGGCCGAATCATGGGGTGGTCTACAGGGTTTTCAACAAGTTCACCAAAAAGAAAAACTTTCAGGTTCATTTTGCGCAAGCTTTCTATATATTGTTCGCTGGTCATAATATTGGGGTTTAAGGGTGATGCTAAACTCAGTTGTTACAAGCTTAACAACAGGTGTTCCAAAAGACCTATAGCGCTATTTTTGTGTTACTTAGGCTTTTTTACGGAAAAACAAACCGATCAGAATCACTTCTTATTCGTTCCGTTTTATGACATCCCTGCAAAACGCATGACCTATTTTAGGACAACTGTCATCTTTTTGATCAGTTCAGGGATTTCAGGATGTAAATCAAGAGAGAGAAATTTGCAGAAAAAAAGAAATCCTGTGCTTCTATGGGTAAAATCTACCCCATAGAAACACAGGAAAAAAAGAAAATCAGTGTATCAAACTTACTCTTCTATTCAATAACAATGCTTTTGCGGGTAACGGCAGAAGCGTGAAACAAACCCAAAGCCCCCTGGCTTACATTGGAAGGAATATTGGCCGGAGGCCGGGTACCCAGCTGCCCGCTGTTATACTCGACAAAAACTCCCGAAATGAAATCAAATGCTTCCCGGGTGATAGAATGCATTGCCACCTCAATTGTATCTCCTTTCTGAAATTCAAAATTATGTTCCCAAGTTTCCACTTCGAACCCTTTAATATAATTCCCATCCAGAAATTCATCATTGACAACCTGAACCAAATTCAGGACAGGGGTAACATGCTCACCATTTTTATACAGGTGCCACATATAGTTATCCCCTTTACCCTCGGGCTCCTGGCCATAGAGCAATATTCGGTAAGACTTAAAATAATTGTCCCAGCGATAGGAAAGAGAATCAATTTCAGGCACCCTTTTCATGGTGCTCGAGGCCTCGTAGATCCGGCCATCATAATCAACTGTCAGCGTATAGGTAACACCCACCTCGCCGGCGACATCACTTTCGGTTACGTATCTTCCCGGAAAAGTTTCACGCAAAGGGTATTCATTTCCCAGGTTATCATGGATAGATACATGTGCATCACTGACCCTGGGCGTTTCACCATCAAGATAAAAACCGCCACTGAGACTCAGGTTTACAACGTGCTCCGTCGCTTCAGAGGTGATCATCCCATCCACCACGAGATAAGGTTCTGATTTTTCTCCTACCCGCAGTTCAATTTTTTCTTCGCAGGAAACCAGCAGCAAAGTCAAGGCTACAACAATGAGTTTCAAAACAGATTCTATGGTTTTCATTTTCGTGTGATTTTAGGATTATGTTTTAATTTACTGATTATTCGACTGCGAGTGCTACAGCACCATGCCACTCTAAAATTTAAAGTTGTAGGTTACCGATGGCACAATGCTAAACAGGTAAATCATATAAGCATCAGTCTGGTAAATATTGTCATTGCTTTGGCGGAAAGAATAGGCAAAAGCATTTTTGCGCATGTATGCATTATAAACCGACACATCCCAGCTACTCTGCCAACTTCTGCCGGGCTTCTCCCGTGTTTTCCAGGTAAGAGAAAGATCCAACCTGTGATAGTCAGGATAGCGCGAAGAGTTTCTGGAGCCGTATACCGGTATGAAAACCCCGCCATATTCGTACCTTCCAACGGGCAAAGTCACCGGCCGGCCCGACTGATATACCCAGTTTGCAGCTACATTTACCCGCGGGCTCAAATCATATGCCAAAACCAGCGACAAATCGTGCGGACGATCAAAAACTGCCGGGTATTTTTCTCCCTGGTTAATCTCATCAATTTGCTGCCATGCCCTCGACCATGTATAGCTGAACCAACCGGTAAAATCTCCTTTGGTTTTGTTAAACATAAACTCTACGCCATAAGACCATGCTTTACCCACACGCAGATCGGCCTCCATATGGGTGTTGAGTAAAATATTGGCGTGATCGCGAAAATCCAGTTGATTTTTCATGTCCTTGTAATATACTTCCAGCGAGCTTTCGAGTGTGTTATCCAGAAAGTTGCGGAAATACCCTAAGGCCCACTGGTCGGCCACCTGCCCCTTTACATTGGGACTGGCAGGAAACCAGATATCCAGCGGAGTACCGGAGGCAGAAATATTGGTTTGCTGCAGGTATTGACGGGTGCGGTTGTAGCTGGCTTTAAAGCTGTGAAATGCAGCCGGGCTGTAAACCAGACCCAGTCGAGGCTCCGGACCATGATCGGAGTGGAATATTTCACCCTTGCCATAATACAATGTATCGGTGACCTGATAATTTTCATTGACAGAAAACACAGTGCTTTCGCCCATTTTCTGAAAAAGGGAATAACGAACCCCATACTCCATGGTAAATTCTTCTGAAAGCTTATGTTCGGCAGAAAGATAGGCTGCATGCTGTAAACCGTAACTCAGGGGCATATCGTTATCATTCACAGCAGACTGATCGCCCTTACCCCTGACCTGCCCGGGATTAAACCGATGGTGCTGATTTTGCAAACCAAACCGTACGGTAAAATCCGGATTGAAATACCAGGTAAAATCTCCTTTGAAAGACATCTCCCTAATGTGCGAAAACCAGTCAAAGGAATTTATCCCGTAGTTGAAACCCAGATTATAATTATAATGAGAGTAAATAAGGGTGAAGTTGGAAAAAATACGGCTGTTGAAAATATGGTTCCAGCGCAGGGATGCGGTTTCGTTGCCCCAGCCCATGTTAAATTCATTGTTGATTTTCAGGTAATCTCTCCCTGTGTAAGCACTGAGAAAAACCCGGTCTTTGTCGCTGAACCGGTAATTGGCCTTGGCATTCAAATCATAAAAATACAGGCGGCTGTTGCGCAGGTTGGTGTCGGCCGAGAAAGGGAGAAACATATCAAAATAGGTTCTTCTTCCCGAAACAATGAAGCTGCTCACGTCACGCTGAATAGGGCCTTCCACCGTCAACCTGCTGGCAATGGAGCCCAATCCGCCGGTGGCAGAAAACTTCTTTGAGTTTCCGTCTTTCATGCGCATATCCACTACCGAAGAAAGCCTGCCACCGTATTGTGCTGGTATGCCTCCTTTGTAAACCTGGACATCTTTTATGGCATCGGCATTGAATACGCTGAAAAAGCCCATTAAATGGGAAGCATTATAAACAGTAGCCTCATCCAGCAAAAGCAGATTCTGATCCACATTGCCTCCTCTGACAAAAATTCCTGTTGAACCTTCGCCACCCGCACTGATTCCGGGCAGGAGCACCAGTGACTTCATCACGTCCACCTCTCCCATGAATGAAGGAAGGGACTTTATCGTTTCCATTTGCAGGTTATTGGTACTCATCCGAACCTGCTTAACATTCTCATCAGGCTTCTCCCCGGTCACTACAACTTCCCCAAGTTGCTGAAATGCACTTTCCAGTTCAACATTCAGCACCTTGTTTTCATCAAGTTCAACCTCAATAATTTTTGTGCTATATCCGGTGTAGGAGAACCTTACGGTGTAATTCCCTGCAGGCAAATTCAAACTGTAAAAACCATAAACATTGGCAGTAGTGCCGGTTTTCAGCTCATTAATATACACGGTGGCTCCAATAAGATCTTCTCCTGTGGCGGCATCACGCAAATTTCCTTTCAGCACTGCATTTCCCTGCGCCACGGAAGCATGGTAAATTAAAACAACGTATGCAAAAGCAATACAACGAATCCAAATTTTCATTTTTTTTAGAATTTGATGAGGATGCCCGTCTTTAACCAAACCTGTGCCACAAAGCGTATTCATTTCATTTTGTGCGCTTTAAGGTGCTGAAACACATTTGCCATGGGATAAGGAAAGCCAGCCACTGTTCGCCATAACACACAAATGTCCGATTGCGGACATTCCATTTTCAGGGTTTCGCTTATTTTTGTTTTGTTAAGTTTAGGCGTTATACGTAATACAGGGAGAGTTTTTTTAATTAATTTAGCAACCTTATTGTTGCTCTTAAGTATAATTTAAAAAAACGCTTTTCTTATGAAGCTAAATGTAGGATTTATCAAGTCAGTGTTGAATGTTTACGATGAGATGTCGGAAAACGGCATAAATATCGTTTACCTGGGCGAGTTTCACCATCAGATCACCAAAATGTTCACCTCCATGGCTGAGGAAGACATGGACAGAAAAGATGAAGAAAAATCCATAATCAGAAAAGTTTATGCCGTAATGGTGGAAACACTGCAAAACATGGCCAAACACTCCGATGAGATAACAGATAAGTACAATATAGGCAAAGGGTTGTTTATGATTGGAAAGAAAGATGGTACTTATTACATTATCACCTCCAACAAGGTTACCAATGAAAAAAAGATGGACCTCGAAAAGGCTGTAGAGCAAGTCAATGGCGCTACCAAAGAAGAGCTGAAGGAAATGTACCGCAGGCAAATTACCGAAGGCACCTTATCAGAAAAGGGCGGTGCCGGACTGGGACTGATAGAAATTGCCCGAAAAACGCGCAATAAGCTGGTTTACCAGTTTCTTCCCTTTGATGCCGACACACAGTTTTTCCTGCTCAAAGTAGAAATCAACGCCAAAAAGATCGCAGAATAACTGTAAAAGACAACCAGCCCTGCCCGGGCACTTTGTTTTTACAAATGCATTTTTTACCTTTATGCCATAAGCTTTTTTGGTAAAAAGGTATGCCTTCTGATATTCTGAAAACCCCCATAGAGTTTCTCAAAGGAGTAGGTCCTCAAAGAGCAGAATTGCTGAAAAAAGAAGTTCAGCTGTTTACTTTTGAGGACTTGCTGCATTTTTACCCTTTCCGCTATATTGACAAAAGCAGGTTTTACAAAATCCGTGAAATAACCGAAGACATGCCATATGTGCAGATTCGCGGGTACATAAGCAACATCCAGCTCCACGGACAGAAACGAACCACACGCATGACCGCTCTGCTCACCGACGACCAGGGCAGCTCGCTTGAGCTAATCTGGTTTAACGGCTTCAAATTCCTCAAAAACTTATTCGTCCCGGGGCAGGAATACATCGTTTTTGGCAAGCCTGCCCGCTTTGGCCGCAAATACAGCATTGCCCACCCTGAGGTGGAAGCGGTAAGCCCGGTAGCCATTACCCAGCAATCGAGCATGCACCCGGTTTATCCTTCTACCGAAAAACTAAAATCAAGAGCATTGGACAGCAAAGGAATCAGCCGTTTGCTTACAACGCTTTTGCCTCAGATAAAGGATCATATAAACGAAAACCTCCCCGAATACCTGCGGGAAGAACTAAAACTCCCCCCTCGTCGGCAATCATTGGTCAGTGTTCACTTTCCCGAAACACCCCAGATTCTTTCAAGGGCACGGGCAAGACTCAAGTTTGAAGAGCTGTTTTTTATCCAGCTGGGTTTACTACGGCTCAAACATGAACGTGTTTCTCAATCGAGAGGACAAATTTTCAAAACGGTAGGCGAACACTTTAATGAATTTTACCATCAACACCTTAACTTCGAACTCACGGGTGCTCAAAAAAGAGTAATCAAAGAAATCAGGTCTAACACCCTGAGTGGAAAACAAATGAACCGCCTGTTGCAGGGAGACGTGGGAAGCGGCAAAACCATTGTGGCACTCATGACCATGCTCATTGCCATCGACAATGGTTTCCAGGCCTGTCTGATGGCACCCACCGAAGTGCTTGCCAATCAGCATTTCGAATCCCTGAGCAACATGCTCGGAGGCATGAACCTGAAAATCGAACTCCTAACGGGCTCTACCCGCAAAGCCAAAAGAAAAGTAATTCATGGCGATTTGCTGGACGGTAGTTTGCATATCCTCATCGGAACCCATGCATTGATTGAAGACATTGTGGTTTTCAAAAACCTGGGCATGGTGGTAATAGACGAACAGCATCGCTTCGGGGTGGCACAGCGCGCCAAACTATGGAAAAAGAATCATATATCACCCCACGTATTGGTAATGACCGCTACGCCCATCCCCCGCACCCTGGCCATGACCCTGTATGGCGATTTGGATATTTCCGTTATCGATGAATTGCCTCCCGGTCGCAAACCCATCAAAACCCTGCATCAATACGACAGCAACCGGCTCAAGGTTTTTGGTTTTATGCGCGAACAGATAAAGCTGGGCAGGCAGGTTTATGTGGTGTACCCCATCATAAAGGAGTCAGAAACCCTTGACCTGAAAGACTTGCAGGATGGCTATGAAAGTATTGTGAGGGATTTTCCGCTGCCCGATTACGCCGTAAGCATCGTACATGGCAAGATGAAACCGGCCGATAAAGATTACGAGATGCAGCGTTTTGTAAAGGGTGAAACCCAGATTATGGTAGCCACTACGGTTATTGAAGTTGGCATCAATGTTCCCAATGCCAGTGTAATGGTGATTGAGAGTGCCCAACGCTTTGGATTGTCGCAACTGCATCAGCTGCGTGGTCGAGTGGGGCGTGGTGCCGACCAGTCGTGGTGCATCCTTATGACCGACTTTAAGCTTTCATCTGATGCCCGCAAAAGAATGGAAACCATGGTAAGCACCAACGATGGGTTTGTGATTGCCGAAACCGACATGAAATTGCGCGGCCCGGGCGACATTCACGGTACCCAGCAAAGCGGACTGCTGGATTTGAAAATTGCAAGCATCACCAAAGACGAAAAAATTCTCAAATACGCCCGCATGAAAGCAGAAGAAATACTTGAAAAGGACCCGGATCTTAAGCTCCCCGAAAACGAGATGCTCGCACGCACGCTGCAGCAGAAAGAGAAAGGCAGCAACATTACCTGGAGCAAAATCAGTTAACCGCGCACAAAAAAGCCGCTGCAAATTCCTCTTGCAGCGGCTTTTTATAAAATATTTTTATCAGCTTAGTTAAGTACGAAGCGGATAGGCAGGTTAAACTGTACCCTAACGGCTTGTCCTCTCTGACGACCAGGGGTCCAGTTGGGCATGTTTTGCACAACCCTGATGGCTTCTTCATCAAGTCCACCACCAACACCTCTGAGAATTCTCACATCGGTAATGCTTCCATCGCGTTCTACAACGAAGGTAACAAATACGGTACCCTGAATTCCGGCTTCACGGGCCATGGTAGGATACTTGAGGTTACCCTGCAGGTACTGCATCAAAGCAGCCTGACCTCCGGGAAACTCAGGATCATCTTCCACAATGGTAAAAATTTGCTCCTCTTCAACCTCTTCTTCTTCTACCACGATAGGAGTAAACTCCTGCACCTCTGTATTGACAGTGGCTTCAGTATCAATCATAAATTCTTCTTCAATCTCCACATCATCATCTACAATAACAAGTTCCTGAGATGGCTCCGGGGGTGGTGGGGGCGGAGGGGTTTCCTGACGGGTAATTGGAATATCCTCCTCTTCAATGATTTCAATGTCAAGCTGGCCCAGATCAATGACCTGTCTTTCGTACTGCTTGTATTCAAAAGCCATCCAGACAAATACCAAAGCGATGATCATTCCTATCTGAAGGAATATCCGCTTCTTGTTTTCAAGATCTGCTTTTGGTGTTTTTTTTGCTTCCATAAGGTTTATTTATATTGGTTTTTAGACAGTTATGGGTTTTTTCAACTATAAGGATTCAAGTCTGCTAATATACGAAATTTTTAACAACTCTTAAAACCGCTTCTTCAATAATATAAAAAAGCGGGTAAATATTTTTTTCCGTGCTTAAAAACAAGTACGCCCACCATACATCCGATCGTATTGGCCATGAAATCCCAGAATTCGCCAGAACGGGCGGAAATAAATATGTACTGGAGCAATTCGGTCCCTGCACTATATATAACGCCTATCAAAAGGGAAATAGTGTACTGTTGTTTTCGACAAAACACAGAAGCCTGTTTGCTAAGACCATAGTTAAGCAGGAAAGCAAACACGACAAAAATGCCAAAATGAACCAGCTTGTCGAGATGGGGTATGGCAAGGAGCGGAGTCTTGGGCATGTTACTCCCGGGAATACTGATGAGCCATAGTATTATCAATGACCATAGTATTACCGGAAGCAGATATTTGAATTTCATAATAATAACGCTTTGGCTTCATTCATAAAAGCAACCTGCGTCTGAAAAGAAAAATAAGATAACAATCCGAATCAGAGCAGTTCTTTGTAAGCCTCTGCATCCAGCAGCGCATCCACTTCTGAGGGATCTGACATTTTAATCTTAACAATCCATCCTTCGTTGTAAGGATCTTTGTTCGCGATTTCAGGATTGCTTTCCAGCTCCTCGTTAAACTCTGTAATTTCACCAGTAACAGGCATAAACATGTCAGAAACAGTTTTTACCGCCTCAATAGTGCCAAAAGTCTCTTCCTGTTCCAGTGTTTCACCTACTGTATTCACTTCGATATAAACAATATCGCCCAGCTCATTTTGAGCATAATCGGTAATTCCTACAGTTGCTATTCCTCCTTCTACTTTGATCCACTCATGGTCTTTGGTGTACTTTAAATTGTCGGGAATGTTCATGATATATTCTTTTTAGTAGATAAGTATTGATGTTTTCTTGGTGGGCCAAAAATACAACCTTTTTTCCAACAAAAAAACCTGCAAAACAAAAAACTACGTAAACTTTGCGGCCCTGTATTTGATAGATAATTATCACTATTCTATGGCAAGGAGGAAGTAGAATAATTTCCTTACCTTATTCATAAGGGATACATCAGGAATCTTTATCTTTACAAAAAAAACAATAATTATGTGCAGAAAGATATATTACGCCTTGTTAATTCTGATTGCAGGCCTTA
The DNA here is from genome assembly GCA_011390575.1 of Sphingobacteriia bacterium. Taxonomy (GTDB): domain Bacteria; phylum Bacteroidota; class Bacteroidia; order Bacteroidales; family UBA7960; genus SKVR01. Next base: position 47,931 of record JAABSE010000007.1, on the reverse strand, counting down.
CCGCATGCAGGTCAACAAAAACCACAGAAACCGCAACTGTCGCTGAACCTATAGGAGGTGGCGATGGCCTTTTTATAAGCAACCCTTATGAAGGAGATGAATCAACCCAGGAAAACTTGACTACGGAACCCCAGCAAACGAACGATATGTTGCACAATATGAATAGTTTTTCCCTGGAATTTTTCAGGGAGCTCAGTGGCAACAATGCTTCTGAGAATATCGCCTTTTCGCCGGCATCTTTGAATATGGCCATGGCTATCGTGTATTCCGGCGCCAGAGAAGAAACCCAAAGACAATTGAGCAATGTATTCGGTTTTGACCCCCGGCATTCGGATTTTCATCCTGCTTATCACAACTACTTTTCAGAACTTATGGAGATAAGCAAGGATACCCTGGTGGATTTTAACCTGGCCAACAGGGTGTTTCTCGAACAATCCTATGCTGTGCTTCAGCAGTATAAAAACGATGTGGAGCAATGGCATGGCGGAGCCTTCGAGAAAACAGACTTCCGCAACAATCCCCGCATGGCAGAAGAGAGGATCAATTCATGGGTAGAAGATCTCACCCGCAACCGGATACAGGATCTGATTCCTTCTGGTTCCTTGTCAGACCTTACACGTCTGGTACTGGTAAATGCCATTTATATAAAATCAGACTGGAAACACCCCTTCGAAAAGGAGATGACCCGCGAAAAAAGATTCAGAACCCTTGCCGGAGAAGAAATCCCCAGGGATTTTATGATGCAGCGCCAAAGTGGCATTCCATGGTACGAAGGAGAGGGCTTTACTGCCATGGAGCTCCCCTACACTACCCCCGATTTATCTCTTATTCTTATCAAACCCAACGACCGAAACGTAACCGATATTACCCGGTATATTCCGGATGCTGCCACCTACAATACGATAATCAGAGAATTCAGGCAGGAAGATGTAGAAATGGAGATACCTTCCTTTAAACTGGAATCATCTTTTTCGCTCACCGACCCCCTGCGGGAAGCAGGTATTGAAGAAGCTTTTGATGACAGAGCGGATTTTTCGGGCATTAGCGGAGAACGAGATTTACACATCAGCGCTGTTTTGCAGAAGGTATTTTTTGAGATTGACGAAAAGGGTTCGGAAGCAGCGGCCGCCACTGCGGTTATCGTGGTTACCACTTCCATGCCTGTCGATCCGCCAGATTTTCAGCCCAAACGTTTTGTTGCCGACAGACCTTTCATTTTTATCCTGAAAGAAAATAAATTTAATACGCCTCTTTTTACCGGACAAATAGTGAAGTAAGTAAATAAAAGTCCCATTTGCTATCAACCCAGAGTGGTAATTGCGCTGTCCTCAAATGCCGTTCAATTCTCATGGCTTCTTCACAGCGCATTTTTTTACTACCTGCTTTAAACCGTCGGCTAAAGCACGACGGCAATAGATATTTCTTTTTCCAGGGCCATCAACCTAAAGTTATAATTGCGCCTTCATAAAATGCCCTTCATCTCTCATGGCTTTTTCACAGCGCATTTTTTACTGCCTGCTTTAAACCGTCGGCTAAGGCACGACGGCAATAGATATTTCTTTTCAGGGCTATCAACCTAAAGTTGTAATTGCGCTGTCCTCAAATGCCGTTCACTTCTCATGGCTTTTGCACAGCGCTTTTTTTTACTGCCTGCTTTAAACCGTCGGCTAAGCACGACGGCAATAGATAGCATGATGAAAAAATAATTCTCGTGCTACTCTTTCTTTTTGATCAGTTCGGAGTTTGTTTCCATTTGTTTGGCTTCATTCCAGAAGACATCCATTTCGTCAAGCGACATTCTGTGCATATCCTTATTGGCCGCCTGCGTTTTTTGTTCAAGATATTCAAACCGCCTGACAAACTTTTTGTTGGTGCGCTCCAGGGCACTTTCCGGATTTACATCAATGAAACGGGCATAATTGATAAGGGCGAAGAGCAAATCTCCAAACTCCTCCTCCACCCTGGTGGCCGAGCCGTTGTTTTCAACCTCATGTTTCAGTTCATTGAGTTCTTCCTGCACCTTATCCCATACCTGGTGAGGTTTTTCCCAGTCAAAGCCCACACCCCTTACCTTATCCTGAATTCGATACGCTTTTACCATGGCAGGCAAAGAACGGGGTACCCCGGCCAATACCTTCTTGCGACCTTCCTTCATTTTTATTTTCTCCCAGTTTTCCTTAACCTCTTCATCGTCGGCCACCTTTACATCTCCGTATATATGCGGATGACGATTGATAAGCTTCTTATTGATTCCCTCTATCACATCCTTGATATCAAAAGCTTTTTTCTCTTCTCCTATTTTGGCATAAAACACGATATGCAGCAGCAAGTCGCCCAGTTCATTTTTAATCTCCTGAAGGTCGTTGTCGAGTATAGCATCTCCAAGTTCGTAAGTTTCTTCAATGGTCAGATGCCGCAAACTTTCAAGGGTTTGTTTTTTATCCCAGGGGCATTTGGCCCTGAGTTCGTCCATAATAGTAAGTAGGTCTGCAAAAGCATTCAATCTCGGATCAGTCATGTGGAATAGATTTTACCTGAGTTATTTTCGTTTGTTTTCAGGAAGTATGTTATATTTCCTGCCTTAAATTGTTACCCGGCAGTAAACCAGGGAATCCTTTTTGCAAAGGTAACAAACAATAGCATGAAGGTACTCAAGAAAATCAGGGATGGGGACTGGGATAGTTGTTTTAACCCGTTTTCTTTGCCAAAGGAAGGGTGAGTTTGATCCAGAAGGTAGAGCCTTTGCGCGGTTCACTCTCCACCCCAATATCTCCCCCCATAAGTCTTATGAGTTCTCTGCTGATTGACAATCCAATACCTACTCCTTCATATTCACGGGTATACGATTCGTCGGCCTGGGTAAACTTTTCGAACAAAATGGGTATTTTCTCTTTTTCCACGCCAATACCGGTATCCCTGATTTCCAGTTTGACCTCCATGGCGTTCGTCGCGATAAGTTTTCCTTTTGCAATCAAGTCCACTTTTCCTCCCGGGAGGGTGAATTTTATGGCATTGGCCAGCATATTGCTTACTACCTGCCTGAGCCTGAACTCATCGCCCATAAACATTTCCTTATAGTCGATTTGATTCTCTATGTTGAGCTGAATGCTTTTCTGAATAGCCGACGCTTTGAAGATATTTATGGTTTTTTCCATCATCACTTCCAGGTGGAAGGGTTTTTTGCGTATAGTCATTCCCTCAGTCTCCAGCCTGGAAAGCTCATGAATATTGCTGATAAGATCCAGCAAGCTGTCAGAAGATTCTTTTACCACCTTCAGCATCTCCTCCTGTTGGTCGCTCAGGCGTGTATGCATCAGGATATCGGTCATGCCAATGATTCCACTCAGGGGTGTGCGCATTTCGTGGCTCATATTGTCGAGAAACAGCTCTTTGGCTTTGGCTGTTTTTTGCAGGATTTCCTCTTGCTTTTGTTGCTCCTGCTTTAGCTTTTCCAGGGTAATATCCTTGCAAATTCGGCAAAGGAACTTACTCTGATTGGCTGTAAACACGAAGCTTGTAACAAAAAGATGAACCAACTTTCCGGATTGATTCCTGATGCTTATCTCTGATACAAAAGGCTCTCTTGCATTGCTTGAATTGAAAAACTGGAAAAACCGCTCTTTTAATTTGTCCGGGGATTGTTGTGGATGTTGTTTTTGTAATGACGGGGTAAAAATCATGCTCGATTCGACCTCCCATGCATATTTTCCTGTAACATTTTCACCGCTAAGTCCGGTAATGTTTTCAGCACTGGGATTCCACCCTGTAATGGTACCATCATCTTTTACAACCACAATCGCATCAAGGGATTGCTCAACCAGATTTTCGAATTTAAGCTCACTTTCTGTAAGATTGCGCTGCACCTTTTTTATCTCACTGATGTCCTGGGCTACTCCAATGAGTTTACCATCTTTCTGTATGGCCCCCCGGGTAAAAACAAACATAGTTTTATGATCGGCGGTGGCAAGCCTGAACTCCAGTTCCATTTCGTAGCTTATATTCTTCTTATGCCGGGATGCCGCCTGCAACACATTTCTGATTTTTGCCGCTTCCTCATGAGGGGTATATTTTGCAAGGAAATCATTGAGAGACATGACAACATCCTTTCTGTTTCCCTCCAAAACGACAGGTTCAAGTTTCTCCATTAGCCTCTTGCCAAAACGGAAAGAATGGCTGTTAAAATCATATTCCCAATAAGCTATTTTGGCCAGACTTGCTGCATCTGAGAGCATTTTGGAGGTTTTGGTCAGCCTGGTCCTCATATCAAGCCCGTATAACGCATTGGAAACCATACGCCCGTATGCATCCAGAATCCAGCCATTGATTTCTGAACCGGGTCTCATCAAAAAAGAGATGGTGCCATAAAGTTTTTTCCCGGCATACAATCCGCAGGAAAAGAAACGATTTACATTCAGCACTTTTTCTATTTTGCGGGTAATGGGTTCTGCAATAACTCCAAAAGTAAGTTGGTGCAAACCCTGGGTTGCTTCTATTGTTCTGAGGGTAATAATTTCTTCATACATCTCATCCCCATATTCCAGCGGATAATTCTTACTGAAGGGATGCTTACCTATAAGTCTGGCAACAAGGTCAACGGTATCTCCAAATCCTTTGGCGAAAACAGTTTGAAGGCAACCTTCATCCCGGTTATACTTATTCACCAAAACCACACAGTTTTCAAAAAGCGAATATCCTGTCTCCCCAATAAATTTAAACATCTCTTTTTCAGATGTGTGGGAAACGATAAGCTCTATGGCCGCCTCATTCAATATCCGGAGTTGTTTGTTAAAATTCTTTTCCGTTTTTTCATACCTCGCAATAGGGGTAATATCCGAAATACTCATCACTACCCAACTGGACTTTTTCACGGGGCTGACCGTTCCTTGCAAATATTTTCCCTGATGACTGAAAGCAAAGTCCTTTACTTCAAGGAGTTTGCCGGGAGAGAAAAAATCATGAGGGGCATACTCGTTACTTTTAAAAACAGCGAAAACACTATTTTTAACCGATGTGGGATTGCTGGTAAAGCCCAAATATTCAGCAGCTTTATTATTGGAGAATATAAAATCTTTCAAAGCGACATCAAAAACCAGGACACCATGGTGAAGACCTCCGTACAATTTTTCAAAAATCTCTTCAATCTCTTTTTCCGTTTTGCCTGACATCCGGAGGAAGTTCTGGGAAACAGATATAGTTTTGGCAGGTACAGCAGCCTGAAGCGTGTGCAACCTGATGATGAGGTTTTTGAGCAACTCGGATGTTATTTCCAGGAAATCTTCCAGCGACGAATTCCAGCTCTGCCCTGCCTTGCTGCTGAGCAATGCAACAAAACCGGTTTTATTGCTTTCAAAAGAAAGTGCTTTTTGAATAAAGGACTGGCAACCGGTATCGCGAAACAATTTGCTGTCGTAAGGGTAACTATCGGGGATATTATTGGTATTGGCAATCTGGAAACAGGCTTCAGGAGTACTAAACTTCCCCCAAATCATATAATCCCGGAGGTTGAGTTGTTTCAAACTGCTCTGAACAGAAGCAAGACCCTCCTGATGCCACTCGAAGGCAACTGAAAAAGCAGCAAACCCCGGATCTGTGAGAAAAATCAAGGCCCGGTCAGCCTCAAAAACGGTTGCAATTTCCTTAAGATTTTCGGAAATGACCTTTCTTATGATGACAGCATCATTAATAACCAGGCTGCGAGACAACCCCAGAATAATCCGGTTTTTATGACTTTCCTTTTCCACCAGTTTATAGTTAATGTGCTACTGCTCCCCAAAAATCATTAATCATGCCAGTTTGACCCACCCAGGCGTTCACAAAAAAAACTGTGATGAACCCCATTTGGAATATTAATTTTAGCAATTTACAAATTTATAGATTTAATTGGGCTTTTAAGCCGTAGTATTTACTTGATTTTACACATATTTTACTTGTTCGGTTTTAATACAAGCGGTGAACGAAAGCGAACAGTAATCCTTTCCGGAATGAATCAAAATAATCATAACTCGCTGTATTACTGAGGCTAAAAACTCATGGCACAGAATTAGCTTTTAAAAGCAGAAAAAAGTAAAATTTTAGACTCCCCGATTGATATGGATAAGATAATTAAGAAAAAAAAATGGACTCCACGCAAAATTGGCTCTATAGCGGCAATGGGTGTTCTTTTTATTTTTATCATTTACCTGCTTTTTTTGCGTGACAGAAGCAGTCGATTGTATGTAGAAAAAGACAAAATCAGCATTGCTGCTGCCGAGCAGTCAAATTTTCAGGAATTCATTCCTGTTGACGGTGTGGTACAGCCCATCGTTACCATTTACCTGGATGCCGTTTTTGGCGGAAGGGTAGAAGAAATATTTGTCCGCGACGGGGCCATGGTAGATAAAGGAGACCCCATTCTTCGCCTTAGCAATGCCACCATTGAAAAAGACTATATGTTCCAGGAAAACCAGGCACTGGAGGTTTTAAACAACTACCAGAACACCCGGCTGAACCTTGAACGCAATAAGTTTACCCTGGAACGGCAAATGGCAGATCTTGAATACCAGAAAGAGATAGCTACCGCTGACTACAACAGGAAAAAAGAGCTTTTTGAAAAGGGACATATTTCCGATGAGGAATATGAAAACACTGAACGGGAATTCAGAATAGCCAATAAGCGATATGACATCGCATACCGGGCTATGCAGCATGACTCTGTGTATACCCACACCCAGATGGTGCAAATCAGGGAATCGATCGATCGTATGCAGGACAACCTGAACGTGTTAACCGAAAACCTTAAAAATCTTACCATCACTGCACCTATAACAGGCCAACTCTCCTCCTTTCATCCTGAGATTGGCGAAACACGGCATTCGGGTGAAAACCTGGGACAGATAGACGTACTGGATGGATTCAAACTCAGGGCACGCATCGATGAGCGATACGTAAACCGTACATTTATTGGGCAAAAAGCACAGTTTGATTACGCCGGTCAAAACTATCAGCTGGAAATTCAGAAGATTTACAGCAATATTACTGCAGGAGCCTTTGAGGTGGATCTGTTTTTTACCGATAGTGTTCCCAACGGAATAAGAAGAGGCCAGACTTTGCAGCTGCGCCTTGAGTTTAGCGGGGTGGCTGAAGCCATAATAATTCCGCGCGGAGGCTTCTACCAGGAAACCGGTGGCAACTGGATATATGTACTCGACCCGTCGGGCGAGCAGGCAACCAAAAGAAACATACGCATAGGAAGGCAAAACATACATCATTACGAAGTTCTGGAGGGATTAATGCCCGGCGAACAGGTCATTGTTTCTTCTTATGATATGTTTGGTGACAAAGAAAGATTGATTTTCAAATAAAGCATTCAGAATTCCATAAATTTTTACTACTTTAAAGTTTTCTCACACAAAAAACAATATCATGATTAAAACTGTAGATTTAACCAAGGTTTTTCGTACGGAGGAGGTAGAAACTACCGCTCTGAACAAGGTTTCTTTTGAAATCAAAGAAGGAGAGTTCGTAGCTATCATGGGTCCTTCCGGCTGCGGAAAATCAACTTTGCTCAATATCCTGGGGCTGCTGGACAATCCCTCCAATGGCCAGTACCACTTTCTTGACAATGAGGTATCCTCCTATTCGGAGAAACAAAGAGCCAACCTGAGAAAAAAGAACATCGGCTTTGTATTTCAGAATTTCAATCTTATAGATGAGCTTAGCGTATATGAAAATGTTGAGCTTCCATTGATATACCTGGGATACAGCTCGTCTGAAAGAAAGAAAAGAGTAGAAGAAGTGTTGACCCAGATGCAAATCATGCACCGCAAAAATCATTTTCCCCTGCAGCTTTCGGGAGGTCAGCAGCAAAGGGTGGCCGTGAGCAGAGCGGTCGTGGCCAAGCCCCACATTATCCTTGCCGATGAGCCTACAGGTAACCTTGACTCCACCCATGGGGATGAAGTAATGAATCTTCTGGAGGAACTCAATAAAAACGGTACTACCATTATTATGGTTACCCACTCGCAGCGAGACGCCTCTTATGCCCAGAGAATTATCAGGCTCTTTGACGGACAAATCGTTACAGAAGACAAAACCACGGAGTTTGTCCTTACATCTGTATCACAACAATAATTATTATCCTCGCCTGGGGTTGTCATTCCTTCCAGACAACCCCCGGCGAAGGTAAAAGATCTGATTTTGCAGATCTTTTTCTTCTCAGAAAATGATTAAAAACTACATTCTTACCACCTTACGAAACATTATGCGCAGCAAATTATATGCTGCTATTAATATTTTCTGCCTTTCGGTGGGTATTACAGGAGCCATATTGATAGCCTTGCTGCTCAATCATGAACTCTCCTACGACAAATATCATCTGAATCACCAAAACATATACCGTATTGAGGGGCATTACACGTTGGGGGGAAGCACCGATCATTTTGCCATTACAGCCCCACCGCTTGCCCCCGCTTTAAAGGAAGAGTTCAGTGGAGTGAAAAACTACGTTAGGTTTCATGATACCCCAAACCTATCTGTAAGAACACAAGAGGCAGATTTTATCGAAAACAACTTTTTTTATACTGACTCTACTGTATTTGATGTATTTACTTACAAATTTGTCTCCGGACAACCCCGGGGAGCCCTTTCTCAACCCAATACCGTTGTGCTCACCTCATCTGCCAGCAACAAATTTTTCGGCACTACACAAGCCACAGGAGAAATTATCAGGATCAACAACGAGAACTATACAGTCACTGCTGTCATTGAAGATGTACCCCTGAATTCGCACCTGCTTTTCGACGGATTGATCTCCATTGCTACCCTTGAAAACGCCTATACAATACATCCCAACTATTTCTGGAGCATATCGGTTAACTATACTTATCTGCAATTATATGATGATGTAACCATAGAAAGCATTCTGGAGAACATGGATGACTTTAACAGAAAGTACATTGAACCCTCCGGATCGCTTTTGTCAGCTAAAGCATCGTTTACAGGCACGCCTCTGACTGACATAAGGTTTAAGGTCATACAGATGTCGCCCCCTGCAGCCAGCAAAACCTCACTGATGATTTTGCTGGTTGTTGCCGCTTTCCTGGTGGTTATTGCAGCGGTAAACTACACCAACCTTGCCACTGCCCGAACCACACTCAGGGCAAAGGAAATTGGGGTGAGAAAATCTGCAGGGGCCACCAGCTCACAAATACTGTGGCAATTTCTTTGTGAGTCTCTTCTGATGGCGTTCCTGGCTTTACTATTATCCCTGCTTTTGATCGAGATAGTCCTGCCGGGATTCAACACCCTTACGGATAAAGCTTTCACAATAACAGATGTACTTCAACCTTATATTCTGTTACAGTTAATTATGATAACTACCATTACCGGTTTGATGGCCGGAGCCTACCCATCTTTTATTCTGAGCCGAATGAACCCGGCGCGTATTTTAAAACCTGTACATCATAAAACAGGAGGTTCGGCTTTGCTAAGAAAAATACTGGTGGTTTTTCAGTTTGCCATATCCGTAATACTGATTACCGGAACACTGACAGTAAGAGAGCAACTGGATTTTTTAGACAATAAAGACAAGGGTATTTCTTTAGAGAACCGCCTGGCACTGATACTAAACGGAGAGCCCGGGAACGAAAGAATCAAACGAATACAGGACAACATCGCAGAGAATCCTCATATCCTGTCGACCTCAAAATCAAGTTCGATACCTGGTGGAGGCTTCAATACCGTTGCGGTACACGCTGAAGCAGATGCCGGAAATTATGATGCCAAAATCACTACCAATATTGTCGATGAAAAGTTTATTGACTTTTTTGAGATACAGATCATCGAAGGACGAAATTTCCACGAAGACACCCCTGGCGATCACGCAAATACAGCCATCATCAACCAGACGGCAGCAAAATATTTTGGATGGCATGATAATGCCCTGGGAAAAACTATCAAATGGCAGTTTGATCAGCATGGAATTCCTCAGACAGAATTAAAGGTAATAGGAATAATGCAGGACCATAATTTCCTGAATCTCAACAACCCTGTTACTCCGCTGATGCTTCAATTACCCAACGAAGAAGAAAGTTACAACTATCTCAATATTCATCATGCTGAAGGGAAAAGCCAGGAGGTGATTCAATACCTTGAGGACTATCTGCGCAGGGAAGAACCTGACTTATTGCCTAATATTCAGTTTATCCGGCAAGGCTATTCTGAATCATTTTCGTATGAAGAGAAACTGGGTGCTATATTTGGTATTTTTGCTTTGGTTTGTATTCTTGTTTCCTTCCTGGGATTGTTTGGGTTATCTTCATTCATGGCAGAACAAAGACGTCGGGAAGTAGGTATACGCAAAGTCCTGGGCTCATCGGGAAGAGGTATCCTGGCACTTTTTATCCGGGAATTTGCCATATTGATTCTGACAGCCATCCTCATTGCTGCTCCTGTTTCATGGTTTTTGCTTGACAACTGGCTCGATGGTTTCATTTACAGAATCACCATGACACCTTTGCCCTTGCTTATAGCATCATTGTCTGCCATAGTGATTGCAATGGTTACCGTCAGCTATCACACCCTGAAAACCGCCCGGATGAATCCTGTTGACACGTTAAGATCTGAGTAAAAAGTGGGGGGCTCCCGGTGGTATCGATTCATGGGAATGGAAAGATTGTATGGAAATCAGAAGAGGGGGTGATAATGCAAAACAAGCTGCTGAGAACCAATTCTCAACAGCTTGCTCAACAATAAGATAAGGGCTTTACTCCCCGAATTATAATTTTTCTGCCTCCAGCTCAATTTTCACCCCTGCAAGGGCTTTTGAAACAGGACAGTTTTCTTTGGCTGCATGGGTGATTTCTTTAAACTTGTCATCTGCTATCTCACTTACCTTCACCCTGGTTTTGAGTAATATACCCGTAATAGCAAACCCTCCATCCACTTTACCAAGTGTAACTTCTGCTTCCGTTTCAACCTTATGGGGAGTAAAACCTCCCTGGTCCAGTGCATGTGACAAAGCCATTGAAAAGCAGGATGCGTGCGCAGCACCAATCAATTCCTCAGGACTGGAGGCCGATTTGTCGTCTTCAAAGCGTGATGAAAAATTCAGAGAGCCGCTATAGCCACTCGTTTTAAGGGTATATTTCCCGTTTCCTTTGGGGAGATTTCCTTCCCAATATGCATTGGCATGATGTTTACTCATGGTCGTCTGTTTTTTAAGGTTATTAATTCTACAATGGCTTATTTTGCCAGTATTCTCATGCATTTTATCTGCATACAGAACACAACCCTAACACTTAAATGATCCGATTTGTTTATACCCAACACAAGAAAACTATTTGTAAAAATCAGTCCTCCTTCATTTCAGTAATTCTGCCCTTCTGAAAGGTAAGGCGCCGAATCCGGTTACCTTGTTCATCGTAAATCACCCAGTTTCCTTCTTTAACTCCTTCTTCATAAATCCCCTCTTCTTTCTTTCTGCCATTTTCGTAGAACGAAACAAAGTTGCCATGCATACGGTTATCCCGGAAATATTGTTCCCGGATTTTCCTTCCTCTTTCATCATAGAAATACCAAAGCCCTTGTTTCATATTGTTCTCATAATTTCCTTCCTCCATCAACTGTCCGTTGGCATACCATTGCTTCATAGGGCCATGCAGCAAACCATCCTGGTAATGAGCCTCCCGGTTGCGGTTGCCATCCTCCAGCCAGTGGGTTGATTTACCGTGACGAATACTTACCAGTGAGTCGGGGATAATACGATAGCCAACTTCGTAGCGTTTACGTCCGTTTTCGTGCCATCCTTCCCATACACTGTCCATCCGGGCCTGATCAAACCTGCCACGATCCCGCATGTTTCCGTTTTCATACCAGCTTGTCCATATTCCATGTTCCTTGTCATTGACAAATGGCCCTTCATGACTTTTGCTGCCCGATTCAAACCAGACGGTCCACATTCCTTCTCTCTTCCCGTTATCAAAGGAACCCTGCCGCAATTTTTCCCCGGTGAGGTAAAAATAAGTCCAGGCACCATGCTGAACTCCTTGCTCAAAATCTCCTTTACTGGCTATCTGGCCATTTTCAAAATAAAAGATCCAGGTACTGTCGCGAAGATTTTCAATGAATTTACCTTCCATTTCCTTTTCTCCGTTTTCAAACCAATAGCGTGCATACCCGTCCAGATCGTTTTCAATATAGCCGCCTTCAAACTCTTTTACACCCTCCTCAAAATATTTTTCAGATGAACCATGGCGCAAATCGCGTTGAAAAAAGGTTATTTCTTTGGGTGAACCATCTTCATAGAAAAACTCCCATTTCCCATCTTTCATACCCTCTTTTATGCCCCCCTGCATTTCTATCTGCCCATCAGGAAACCAGGTACGGCTGGTGCCAGTATCATGCTCAAGCTCAGCCCATCTTTCACCATCTTCATACCAAAACTTCCACAAACCTTGTTTTTCATCATTTTCATATACTCCCTCCGACCAGAGCTGGCCTGTCATATAATAATACGCGTACTCTCCGTTTTTCAATCCATCGGTTTTCTTTCCTTCTTCCCTTAGATTGCCGTTGGGATACCAGGCTTTGTATTCATGGGTATCGTAATTCAGGGATTCTTCGCGAGAGCCTGACTCAAAATAAAACAACCACAATCCTACCCTTTCGTCCTCGTCGTATACACCTACTTCCTTTTTATTTCCATTTTCATAAAAATAGGTCCATTCCCCGGTTTTACCGTTTCTGCTCCATCCTCCCTGGTGACTTACAATGCCATCAGGATAGAATCCTGTAAAGATATCATTGTCATAATCTACCTCATAGGCTTTTACTTCATCATCTACGAAATACTCCCATTTGCCCACCATTTTACCCATGTCGTAATGACCCTGTTTTTGTAATTGGTTATCATGGTTATGGTATTGCCAGAATCCGTGTTTCTCTCCCTCACTATAGGGTCCCTGCCCTACAAGTTCGCCATCCTGCAGACTAACAGAAGGAGTATTTTGCCCCTTCACAACGGGTGAGGCGAGAAGAAAAACAGAGAATAAGAGTGCGGCAATGGTAACAAACAATAGATCAAGAGAAAGGCGCTTCATTAGAAAAGGTTCTGATTTGGAAGAAAACAAGTTATTGTTGCAAAATTATAAAACCCTTTCAAAACCAACACCATAATAACAAGAATAATTGGCGCGATGAGGTTTATTTATTTTACACAAAAAAGCCCGGCAGTTTGTGCCGGGCTATAGCTTAGTATCAGTATAAGTAAAAGCTTACATCCCTCTCACTTCACCTCTGGTGGTAGAGTAATTGATGTTAAGGGCATTTACAAGTCTGAGTTCCTGTTTCACATCGGTAACGATACCCATTTTAGTTTCGCGATCAACTTTCATAGAGAAAATCATGATCGGTCTTTCGTTTTCGGGCCTGGCCTGTCTTTCAGATTCAACGAATGACGCAATTTCCTTGAGACTGGCAAAGGTATCATTGAGCTGAATTCGTGGTTCTGTCCCAAAAACATTGGTTTGAAGGGGAGTACCAATATAAATAAAGCTGACCAATGATTTGCGTTCGAGTTTTTGAATCTCGGTTGCAGGGGGCAGGGTATTTCTTACAAAAAGCGTTGTTTCGCGCATTGTAGTAGTTACCATGAAGAAGAAGAGGAGCATAAAAATAATATCGGGCAAAGAAGCCGTATTGATTTTTTGCGACGCAGGGGCCGAATCTTTTTTAAATCTTCCTTTAATTAACATTATTCACCTCCTATATCTTTTGGTTCTGCTTCTGAAATTGCCATGGGGACCGCAGTCCTGATAGCAGTTACAAGATCCTGATCTGTGAGTTGTTCGAATCTTATCCCGAATTTCTCCTGGGACAGTTCGTTGCGTATATCGTTGATAGCTGCAGCCAGTTCATTTTGAACTGCAATATACATTTCGTACGAAGTACCTCTGTCGTTTTGCAGGGAAATAACTCCCCTTGAAACTTCTACTTCGCCAAGGTTATCGATATCACGCATCTCTCTCACAGGCTTGGTGGGATCATTTTCAGGATTCAGGAGCCAGTTTCTGGTCTGTTCGCGCAAATTGCGAACAGTACTAAGTTCTCCCTCCACCAGCAACCTGTCGTTTTGATCAACCAGTACCACAAACACGTTACGCTCACGTACCGGAGGTGGTGGGGGTTGATTGGGGTCGATGGGAGGAGGCAACAGCCTTCTGATTCCGGTGTCAACATCCATTGTAGTAGTTACAAGGAAGAAAACCAGCAAAAGAAAGGCAATGTCTGCCATAGAACCGGCATTGATTTCTGGGTTCATTCTTGCCATAGAGAGTTCTCCTAATTTTTTATTATCTGAATAATTTAGATACTTCTGTATAAACAGTAGCGATGATGGCCAGACCTATGAACAGGAATGTTGCATGAATTCCGCCACCAATAATCCTTGAAACGGTTTCAGAAGAAACAGGAATCGCTACATCAAGGTAAAGCTCTGAGGTTGCCATCGCATAACCGACAAGAAACACTGCTACCAGAGCAATAATACCAATAAGAGCACCTTTAGCTTTTTTAAAGTTTACAATTAGTTGATATATTGAGAACAAGATGACCCCCAGGGCTGACAGGCCCAAAAGGACATAAGCCGCCACGAGGCCAATATTTATCAAAGAGTCACTCATAGTACAGTTTTTTATTTATTATACTTGATAAGAATATCCATGAAAGAGATGGTAGCATCTTCCATGCCGTTAACAATAGAGTCGATTTTAGATACAATGTAGTTGTAGAAAATCTGAAGGATAACAGCAACGATAAGACCAAATACTGTAGTCAAAAGAGCCACCTTAATACCGTCGGCAACAATGGTAGGAGAAATATCACCGGCTTGTGCAATCGCATCAAAAGCAGAGATCATACCGATTACCGTACCCATAAATCCAAGCATAGGAGCAATGGCGATAAAGAGTGAAATCCATGTAAGGTTCATTTCAAGTTTTCCCATTTGAACACTGCCGTAGGAAACAACTGATTTTTCAACCACTTCCATACCTTCATTGTAGCGATCGAGTGCCTGGTAGAAAATGCTTGCAACAGGGCCACGTGTGTTTTTGCAAAGGTCCTTGGCAGCATCTACACCACCACTTTGAATGGCATCTTCTACCTTATTAAGTAGTTTGGTAGTATTGGTACTGGCAAGGTTCAGGTAAATGATCCTTTCAATACACAATGCAAGACCAAGAATCAGCGTCAAAAGAACGATACCCATAAATCTGGCATCACCTTCAATAAAACGCTCTTTCAGTACGTAGTGGAAGTTTTGGTCTTCCGCTTCCTCATCAGTTTCTTCAGCCATGACGGCTGTCTCAGCAGGTGAAACCTCTTCTTCTGTTTCAGTAGTATCAGCAACTTCTGTTTCAGGTGCCTGCTCTTCTTGCGCATACACGGTTGAATTTAGGCCGAAAGTCAGCATTCCTGCTATGGTCAAAAAGACAAATAATTTTTTCATAGTAGATTCAATTGGTTTTGTTTTGACTGTAAAGTTAATTATTATAGATTGAAATGATTAAAAATTAGAAATCTTGCGGAGAGAGAGGGATTCGAACCCTCGATACCCTTGTGAGGTATACACACTTTCCAGGCGTGCGCCTTCGACCACTCGGCCATCTCTCCTTTGTTTATATTGTGCCTCAAATAGGATACGTTTTTCAGGCTGCTAAAATACAAAAAAATTGAAACATAACTAATAAACACTGAATTTTTACCTTTCGCCCCCTTAATTGTTTTTTCAACGTTTCTGAAGCTTCTGCTGAAATTAATTGTCTTCTGCTGAAGCCTGATAAACTGACGATTACAGCGATATTAACAGCAAATGGTTAAAAAGAATTGTTGCCCCGGCCAAGATGCTCCTCTTTTCTTCCATAACTTTAGAGCAATGTTTTTTTTATGATGGAATGAAAATAGCAAGCTTACATCCATTAAACGTTATAAAATAAGCCATATTTTATGGAAAAAGCAAAAACAGCAAAAAAGAGTACCCCCAGGGCCAAAAGTACGACCTCCAAAATCACCAAAAAACAAGGAGAAGCAAAGATCTTCGTCATTGACACCTCAGTGATACTGTATAATCATGATGCCATCATGAGTTTTGAGGACAACGATGTTGCTGTGCCCATTACCGTGCTGGAAGAGCTTGATCAGTTTAAAAAAGGAAACGATATCAAAAATTTTGAGGCCAGGGAGTTTACACGCCAGCTCGACAAACTTTCCAGGACAACTCCTTTGCAGGAATGGGTACCCATTGGAAATCCCAAAGGAGGTAGAATCAAGGTGGTGATGAATAAACCCAACGGACTGGATGCAACGCAGGTTTTTGGTGAAGATAAACCGGATCACCGCATCCTCAACTCAGCACTTTTTCTTGCCAGAGAAAATCCTGAGCGCAGGATAGTGCTTGTGACCAAAGACATCAACTTGCGTCTCAAAGCCAAATCGCTGAATATTGCCGCGGAGGATTTTGAAACCGGGAAAGTAAAAAATGTTGATGAACTATATACCGGGAAAAGCGAATTAATCCTCAAAGACAATACAGTTATTGAACAACTCTATGAAAAAGGAAGTGCCAAACCCTCACTGGCAGGTCTGAAAAACCCTGTCCCTTACCATTACTTTATTATTAAAAGCGACACCAGCTCGGTATTGGCCTGCTACAACCCGAATACCAATCTGCTGGAAAGAGTTGACAAACGAACCATTCAAAAAATCACCCCCCGCAATGCAGAACAGGTTTTTGCCCTTGATGCCATCCTTAATCCCGACATCAAGCTGGTAACCCTTCAGGGCGTGGCAGGAACAGGCAAAACCCTGCTTGCCCTGGCCGGTGCGCTGGAGCAACGCAATAATTATGAGCAACTGTTTGTGGCCAGACCCATTATACCTTTATCCAACCGTGACATCGGATTCCTTCCCGGGGATGTAAATTCAAAAATCAGCCCTTACATGGAACCCCTTTACGATAATCTGAAGTTCATCCATTCGCAATACCGGGAAAAAGACAAGGAGCACAAAAATATTACCGAAGCACTTGAGAAAGAACAAATTGTTGTGGCTCCGCTTGCCTATATAAGAGGGAGGAGCTTATCCAACATCATCTTTATTATAGATGAGGCTCAAAACCTTACCCCCCACGAAGTGAAAACCATTATTACCCGCGCGGGGGAGAATACCAAAATGATTTTTACCGGCGATATTTTCCAAATCGACACTCCATACCTTGACTCTCAGAGCAACGGACTATCCTATCTTATCGACAGGGTGAAAGGAAATAAAATTTATGCCCATATAAGGTTAGAGAAAGGAGAAAGGTCGGAGCTGGCCAACCTGGCCAACAGCCTGTAAACGGCGGAGGTTATAAACAACCCAAATACTTGTCCGGTATCGCAAGGTTTGCCAGCGGGTGGAGATTAAACTGCAGGTCATCTCTCCAGCTGAGAAATCAGAACCTTATTCGCGATACACAACCGATAGTACAGTTTGGCCTACGGCATGCAGTGTGCTTTTATCAATGTTATCCATGGTATCATCTACCGTGTGCCAGTAATCGAAAAAACCGTGAGGAGTATTCTCTCGTTGATCAATAATATTGATAACAGGTATGTTGCGTATTTTGTTAACGTAATAGTGATCATCTATTATATACCCACCTTTGCGGTCGATAAAAAAATGTCCAAATCCTTCCCGCCGGGCTATACTCCATACTTTTCTGACAATATTGGGCGCATACATCATGGAATATCCTTCATGGGAGAAGGACGCATTTTCTGCCCCCACCATATCCAGTAAAATCCCGAACCGAGCAAAGTAATCAGATTTATGGGGATTGCTGGCCCAAAACTGACTTCCCAATGCCCAGCTGTCCGGATCAGGTGCATTAATCAGCCTGTGTTTTCCATAATCTTCTGCATCAAAGAATATAATATCTACTCCTACATCGGGTTTAGATTGGCTCAGCAAGCGTGCAACTTCTAACAGCACCCCCACACCACTGGCGCCATCGTTGGCACCATCAATAGGCTGGTAATGATTATCGGGATCAGAATCATGATCGGCCCAGGGTCGTGAATCCCAATGGGCACAAAGCAATATCCTGTTTCTCTTTTCCGGCTGAAAACTGCCAATAAAGTTTCGCGCATTTAATACAGTTCCATCAAATGCCCGTAACCTTGTATTCTGAACATACACAGTGTCCGCAAAACTTTTCAGATTTTCTTCCAGCCAGTCACCACAAGCTATGTGGGCATCTGTATTAGGAACACGTGGACCAAAAGCCACTTGTTGTTCTACAAAATAATAAGCGGAATCAGCATTAAATACAGGTATCACAGGAGCCGTTGCGGATGGGTTTTCATCCTGTGCTTCATCGTTATTATCCACACTATCGCTGCCACAACCCGCCAACAATAAAATCACGGGCAATAAAACATACATCATTTTTATCATATCGAGGGAATAATATTCAAAATCAGGTTAATAATCAAGTCAGTTTTGGGGATTTATCCTTATTATACTTACAAACCTAAATATAATTTACCAAATATGTCCTGAAGTTAACAATTATTTGTTTTGCGATGGGGGATTTCCTTAAAATGAGAGACGTACGAAGTATCCTTTTTAGTGAATCAAGCAGAACTACCTGATCAACAAGAGGTTTAAGAACCTGCCCGAAGGTTTTAAATTTTTTGTACTTTTATGTGTAATGATTTCATAGAAAGAGTGTCGTATTATTGGGATTTTGCAAATACGAAATCATTGTTGCCCGGTAAATTCTTTAAGATTTGGCTTACCGGCTACTTCGCGATCTCCCGCCGGTTGAAATGACAAGACGTTTGCGGTTTTTTTTAAGGGGTGAGGGTTGATGGTGGCGAAGCCAATCTCAATTACACCTATTTTATCAATTCGATTTTTGCCTGACAATACTGATACTTAACAATCAACATATTTAAACAGACTGCTATTCCATACACAAAAAAAACTTAAGATGGTTGTAAAGAAAACATCAAATCCGGAAGATGACGATTCAACTCATTCGGGTCTAACCTGTAAAGAGCGATTGCATTTCTACGAAAAGATATTTTCTACCCTTAATGCCATTGTTTTTGTTTTTGATCTCAATCATTACCAAATGCTATGGGTCAATCATGCTTTTAAAAAAATTCTGGGCTACAATAATTCCACAGATAAGATTCCGGAAGACGTTTTACTGGACATCTATCATCCCGACGACAGGGATTTGATGGCTGAAATGAAGAAGTATTTCAAAAAAAACAAGAAAGGAACCTATACTGCCATTTTCAAGTTTCGCAACCATAAGGGTAAATATATTTGGCTTTGCTCTGCGGCCAATGTATTCAGACGTAATGCTGACGACTCGGTATTTGAGATGGTGGGGGTTTCCATCAATTTTTCCAACGAGATCAGTTATGGCAAGAATCTGAAAGTGGTATCACGCGAACAACTAAAGCAAAGCAACAAACCCATTATTGAGCAACTAACAAAACGCGAAAGGGAATTGACGCGCTATTATGCCAATGGTTATAAAACCAGAGACATCGCTGAAATGCTGGATTTAAGTTTCCACACAGTAAACAATCACCGGAAAAATATTATGAAAAAACTGGGCTTGCACAGTATTGCAGGATTGGTAAATTTTGCTGTCGAGCACGGGCTCAATGAATAGGCACAATACTATGTACCGGCTACAATGTACCAATTATCAGCAGGCAGATTGACTATGTAACCCACAACACTTGGGCATTTATTCCTTTATAAACTTACTGCTATACATCTTGTTATGCTCAATTACCTGCAGGAAATAAACGCCGGGGGCCAGTAAAGAAACATCAACACCCGCAGTTAATCCCTCATGCTCTGCTTGAACCATTACCCTGCCGGCCACATCGGTTATGGTATACCCATAGGTTGTCCCGTCTAAAGCAGAGATAAACAACAAATCCTTTACAGGGTTCGGATAAACCAGAAGTTCTTGTTGTGAATAGTCAGATGCATGAGTGATAAAGAATGATTTGCAAAGAGAGTTGGTTCCGGTGTTAAATTCAAGAGATGAATTGGGTGCCAGAATTTCAAAACACAACTCGTTTGAGGAGGTGGGAGGAGCATATTCATTGCTGCTGCCCACATCAAGTATAAACTCCCCGCCAGGCATGATGTCAAGGCCATTATAATTCTCATAGAAAAACTGTTTTGCACAATTTGTACCACCACTCCTGGGTGAAAATACAGAAAGGGCATGTACAGGCTCCTCTCCATTGTTACGTATGGTCAAAGAAGCATCAAAATCAAAACTTGTGGCAATGGTTTCACCCCCAAAATCCTGGTAGTTAATAACAATATTGCTTATCTCAAAATCAAGCAATTCAATATCGGGCCATGGGTAAGCCACATCATCCTGCTCGCCCGAAGGAAAGGCATACAATCCAATTTGTCCTGAAAGTGAGGTGCCTGAAAAAACTATCTGATTGCCGACGACAACAAAATCAACATTCTCAACATACTCTTCAAAGTACAAATGACTGTTTTCTTTTGCGGCTTCCGGATTTATCATCACAATCTGATTGTTCTCTTTTCCCATTATCCAGAGAGAATCATCGAAAACTTTTATTCGTTCCAGATCTGCCAGCTCATCTTCCAGCAATACTACCACTGTTTCAAAGTCCGGATCTGCTTTCTCCAGCCCGGAAGCGGATAGAAGATAAACCCATGAGTTATGGACAATGATATCAACAACCGGGTTGTCGGATGAATAAGTATCCAGAATCTCCCCGTCCATGTTGGCCACATATAAGTTATCATTGCTCCTTATCAGAAAACGCTCATCATTCAGAAACAAAACCTGCTCAATAGCAAATTCATACTCCTTCTCCCATACAATGTCTCCATTGGCATCAACCATTACAACTGAATTGAAATCAGGAGCTTCTCCTCCAGCGAGCATCAGCTTCCCTGTGGGATCTACATCCATGCTGACAGGGGAAAACATGTAATACTCCGTCCATTCGTCTCCACGGTATTGCGTATGGTATTCAATATTCCCGTCAGTTTGCAGTTTAGAAATTACAACGGGTTCTGTTCCGTAATATGTATCGTCAGCATAAAGGAACCCGGCAGTATAAATAAAACCATCCCGGGCATGAACCAGATCAAAGTTTCCGCCCATGTTGTACTTTTCCATGGTTCCTTTATCCCACATCAATTCTCCCTGTGTGTCGAAAGCAAAAAGCCTGTTGGTGGAACATCCAAAGGATTCGGTATACCCTGTTACCATTATTAAAGAGTCATGAACCAACGCCATGTCTGCCGGGTATGACTTATTGAAGGATTGCTGATCCAGCACGCGGGTCCACAAAGGGTTGGAAATGGTTGTTTGCCACACAAACAACATGGCTGCAAAAAAGGTAAAATGCTTCATGGGTTTTGATTTTTATGGTAAAACATAGGATTAAAACCAACAGAACATCATCTGGTCGAAAGATAACAGTTATTGCCTGATAATATAATCACCAAAAATATAGTATAAGAACAAATTTTCCAAGTAATATGCGGAATATTTTTTTTTATCACATACAACAGGGGATGGATGCTTCATTTCAGTGCGTTTCGCTTTGTATGTACAATAATTGCATATTAAAAAATTATTACAGGAAAGTATTTGATGGCGGCTCCAAAGCATATTTTGCTGAACAAAGCGAAGTACCTGAAATTATCCTACCGGACACCATAATAAGAATTCCCAAAAAAAACATCAGGCTCAGCCGTATTTTGTCGCTATACCTGCCTATATTTGTGAACTCCAAAACTTACCGTATCATGACCAAAAGAGAATCCATTACCCGTCATAACCTTATTATCAGCAAAGTAAAGCGAACCCCGTGTTCTTTTGAAGAAATTTCTGATTACCTGGAGCGTGAGTCCGAAATTCAGGCCTATGATTTTACCATCTCCAAGCGAACCTTTCAGCGCGATTTGAACGATATAAGGAGCATCTACAACATCGATATCCGCTACGATATTAAAAGAAGAGTATATTACGTTGAGCTGGATCAAAGCTCGGAAATCAATGAACGCCTGCTGGAAGCATTTGATACATTCAACGCCCTGAATGTAAGAGAAAACCTGGCCGACTACATTCACCTGGAAAAAAGAAGACCCCAGGGGACAGAAAATTTGTATGGTTTGCTCCATGCCATTCGCAACCGCCTGCAAATATCCTTCGTCCATCATAAGTTCTGGGAAGACAATCCTACGGTGCGTGAGGTGCACCCTTATGCATTAAAAGAATTCAGAAACCGCTGGTACATCATGGGCAAGAACCTGAGCGATAATCAAATCAAAAGCTTTGCTCTTGACAGGTTAACAGACCTTGATATCACCACAAAGAAATTCGGTACGGTTCAGGATTTTGATATGCATAAACATTTTAAATATTGTTTTGGCATTATCAGCCCCAACAACAAAGAACCCGAAGAGATTATTCTTTCATTTACTCCACTGCAGGGAAAATATGTCAAAACCCTTCCTCTTCATGAAACACAGGAGATCATTACCGACGACGAAAATGAGCTTCGCATAAAACTGACACTTTTCATTACCCATGATTTGCTCATGGAAATCCTTTCATTCGGCGACAGTGTAGAAGTTATCGAACCACCCCATCTGATAGAAGAGATTGTAAGCACTTACAAAAGCGCTCTGAAACAATACAAAAGACACCATAAATAAAAACCTCCGGGCCAGAAAGCCCGAAGGTTGCGTGTTGTTTTGATAATATAGGTGTTTTAAAAGGGTGCAGGAGAAAAAAAGGAAATCCTTTTTTGTTTATGGTTAAACGAACTTAAGTTCCTTCAGCGAATCGTGTATCATGGTATAGGTGCGTTCAATATCATTATCCAGTCCTACTGAGAAACGAACAAGTCCATCAGACATTCCCATTTCTTTTTGCACCTCTTCGGGCACTTCGCTGGAAGTACTTTTACCGGAGTTGCTAAACAGAGTTTTGAAATATCCAAGACTAACAGCCAGGTAACCTACCCCCTTCTCCTGCATTTTCTCCATTAACAGGCTGGCTCTTTCGGCGGTTTCCATATCAATGGCTATCATACCTCCGAAGCCAAAGTCGGGGTTCATAATTTTCTTGAACAGTTCATGCTGCGGATGTTCAGGCATACCGGGATAGTTGAATTTCAACCCGATTTCTTTGAACTTTTTGGCCAGGTACATGGCATTGTGACTATGCTGCTTCATGCGGATGTGCAAAGTATGCAGGTTTTTGTGGATGCTTGAGGAGCGCAAGGGGTCAAGTACAGGACCCAGCAACATCGCCGTACCGGTATTTACATCGGCCAGGTCGTTGATAAACTGCTCATCAGCGCAAATGGCTCCGGCTACACAGTCATTCTTTCCATTGATAAACTTGGTCATGCTATACACCACGATGTGTGCGCCTAATTTTGCAGGAGCTACAATCATAGGGGTAAAGGTATTGTCAACCAGCAGTTTTATTCCATTGTCGTCGGCTATTTTTGCCAGCGCTTCAATATCGCAAATCTGCAACAGGGGATTGGTCATGGTTTCGGTGTAGATAAGCCGGGTGTTGGGCCTTACAGCATCTTTAACAGACTGCAGGTTGGTGGGGTCAACAAAGGTTACCTCAATCTGGAATTTCTTCAGATAATTGGCCAGGAAAGCGAATGTACCTCCGTAGGTGGTTACAGAAGAAACGATGTGTGACCCGCAGTTGCAAAGTTGCAGAATAGCAGAGGTGATAGCTGCCATTCCAGAGGCAGTTACCCATGCACTTTCAGTGCCTTCCATGGCGGCAAGCGCATCTGCAAGATAACGGTTGGAGGGATTCCAGTGACGCGAATACAGAAAGCAACCCTCCTGCTCACCATGGAAGGTATCTACCATCGTGTTGGCTTGTAAAAAAGTGTATGTTGCTGAATCTGTGATGGAAGGATTTACATCTCCGAATTCTCCGAACTGTTGTAAATCCTGAATGTTAGATGCCGGGTCAAATTTCATGATAAAGGACTTTTGGGTTATTAAATTAAAAGCGTTTTGAGATGGACAAAAATAATAATTTTACAACATAAACCCTCAATAAGCAGAAAATATTTACCTTTTTCTTTTTTTCAGCTTACAGTTTAAATCTTTTTATTGTATTTTTGCATCATATTATTACCTAACCCCATAAAAAAATGAACGGCAACTTTCAAATTGACAAAACCGACCAGAAGATTCTTGAAATTCTTACAGAAAATGCCCGGATGGCGTTCCTGGAAGTTGCCAGGATATGCGGAATAAGTGGTGCTGCCGTGCACCAAAGGGTGCAAAAACTTATGGATGCAGGCATCATTAAAGGGTCACAGTTTAACCTCAACCCTAAGGGATTGGGATACCAAACCTGCGCATACATTGGCATACAGGTAAACCTCAACGCCAATTCAACCCACCAGGAAGTATTTCAGAAAATCATGGAAATACCCGAAATAATTGAATGCCACCATATCTCCGGTAAATATTCCTTATTTGTGAAGGTGTACACCAAAAACAACGAACACCTGAAAAAAGTTATCGTAGAGCATATTCAGTCCATCGTAGAAGTTACCAGTACCGAAACTTTTATCTCGCTGGAAGAAGGCTTTACCCGAAACCTCCCTGTTAATATGGGCGACATCACGAGTTTTTAGTTAGATTATCAATACCTCCTTCAACCGAAAAAGCTGTCAGGGATCAATCCTGACAGCTTCTTTTTTTTTGGTCATTCACTGAAATTCATAACCTCATCTTCTGCTTCTTGCCGTAAGTGAGGGTTCGCCAGAGCCACTCCATAGGACCAAACCGGTAATACTTCAACCAGAAATAGCTCCATACCACCTGTACACCATAAATACCCACCGTAAGCATCATCCCCTGCACTATATCTACCTGCCCGTACAATCCCAGTCCGTAGGAAAAGAAAATAGTAGTAGCTATAACGGACTGCATCAGGTAATTGGTAAGGGCCATTCTGCCGGTTCTTTGTATAGCCCGGGTAAGCCACTGTACATAACCCTTTTGAAAACAAAATGCAATAAGCGAAATATAAACAAAAGTCATGGCAGGTCCTCCAAAGCCATGACCTATAAGAGACAATACCATTTCCCAATCTATGCTTATATATGAACTTTGAGCTGTATAGTATGCATAAAGCCAGTTACCTGCCAGTGCTACCGGCAAACTGTAGAGAAACAATTTTCTGAAAAATGGTTTATTGGCTTCCAAATCTTCAAATACTTTCTTGCGCGCCAGCACCATCCCTACCAGAAACATGGCCAGCACGTTGGGGAAGAAGAAAAAGATTCCACCAAGAATGTTTTTGTATTCCTCAAGTCTGATATTTACAATTTCTATAAAACTACCGGTAGAGTATACTTCAATGATATGATCGAAAAGCTGATGCATCTGCATGCTGGTGGCTTCAAAATCAGCCAGAATCTCTTCGGCAACTTCGGGCATCGATAGTGCCAGCTTAAAGAGCAATACTAAAACAGTGGAAAACAATACAGGGAGCATCAGGATACAAACAGCCCAGATTATCAACGATTTGTTGGATTTTTTGCGAAACAGGATCATCAAAAATCCAAACAGGGCATAAAACACCAGGATATCGCCGTACCACAACAGCACTACATGCAGCACTCCAATGGCCAGCAACCAGCCCAGTCTGCGCCGGAAAAGTCCCAGCACTGAATTCCCTGTTTCATCGGCTTTCTTCATAAAGAAGTAGAAACCAATGCCAAACAACATGGAAAACAGGGTGTAAAACTTACCGGTAAAAAAGAAATCAATAACCCAACTTGCTTTTTCATTCACCGGATCGGTCCACAGGGCAAATTCTCCCATCTCAGTAAGGAAGGGAGCATTCATCAACGGCATATTTACCATAAAGATTCCAAGCAGTGCAAAACCTCGTAGTAAGTCAAGAATTTCTACACGTTCTTGTCGTTGAACAGGTTGATAGGTTGTATTCATGTTTTTCAGACTTTAAGTATATTTCAGATTCACAACAATAATGATTTCAGCAAAGAAACAAAAGGGGGTGTTTATTTCGAAAAATAAGTTGCCCAACGGGGGTATTCATATTCTTAAGTCGCACAAAACAAAGCTGAATTACAGAATTTAAGTAAAATACTATACGGGATTTTGGTTATATTTGAGCCAGACAAACCCTTTTGCTGACCGTGAGAATGAATCAAATATTACAATTCCATTGACATTATTATGAAAGTACTCTTTCTTCTGGCACCACTTTTTCTTTTATTATTCAATTTTTGCTCTTCCGAACCACCTGGTCACGAAATCAAGGTCATGAGTCTTAATGTCAGATTCGATAATCCTGCCGATGGTATCAACGCGTGGGAGCATCGTATACCCTTAATGGAAACATATATGGCCGAAGAAATGCCCGATATTCTGGGCGTTCAGGAAAGCCTTCACCATCAGAATGAAGACCTTTTGCAAATCATGAGCGGATATGCCTACGTTGGCACCGGTCGTGATGACGGGCTAAGAAGCGGAGAGTTTTCCCCGGTTTTTTACCGCACCCAAACATTTACATTGATGGAACACGGACAATTCTGGCTATCAGAAACTCCTGATATTCCCGGAAGTATTGGCTGGGAAGCAATATTACCCAGGGTAGTGAGCTGGGCTAAACTGAAGCATCGTGAAAGCGAAAGAGAAATGGTTGTTTTCAACACTCACTTCAGCCACGTCAGCGATCTTGCCCGGGAGAAAAGCATGGAGTTCATGTCGGATCAAATCCAAAAGATTGCAGGAGAGTTTCCGGTAATTGTTACCGGTGACTTTAACATAACCAAAGGGTCGCCACTTTACGATTACATGATTGACCACCTGGAACAAAACAACGGGTTACGGAATGTGGAATATTATTCTCAACAGCCGGTCGTTAATGCTGACAATACCTTTAATGCATTCAGAGATGACACCGATCCCAGGGTTATCGATTTTATTTTTACAGACAACCAATTTGAGGTAAAAAACTTCAGCGTGGACCAGGTTAAGGATGATGGTTTTTTTATTTCGGACCACTGGCCCATAAAAGCTGTTTTACAATTGAAATAATACATATCTTAGCCAGCAGCCACCTGAAATACGGTCGCTGCAACCATGCTAATACAAACACCACTGAACTACGATTATGACCAGGCATAAGTTTTCCATAGCAAGCTTGTCACTACTTCTTTTGGGGCTTTTTGTCTCTTTCTCTGTGAAGGCGCTTAAAATGGAGCTCCCGGAAATTCATGCCTACCTCAATCAAACCCTGGACCTGCGCAATCAAAACTGGGCCATCTCCCAAAGCCCTGAAACCCATTTTATTTATTTTGCCAACTCTGAAGGATTGATTGAATTCAATGGCATCAGCAGAAAAACCTACACTTTACAGGAAAATCTTCCGGTGAGATCGGTGTTGGCCCATGAGAATGGAAGAATCTATACGGGTTCTTTTGAAGAGTTTGGATACTGGGAGCGTTCAACAACCGGAGAACTCGCCTACAGATCTCTTTCTTATTTGAAAAAACCGGATAAAAACGATGAAATCTGGAAAATTTTCACCCGTGAAGGAAAGATTTATTTCCAATCCTTTACATCGATATACATTTACAACAATGAACAGATTGAGCAGGTAAAGGCTCCCTATACCATGCTTTTTATGCATCAGGTTACGGATCGGTTTATCGTTCAGATTATTGATACCGGATTGTTCTGGTTTGAAAACGGAGAATTCGACTTCATTGAAAACAGCGAATTATTTGCCGGAGAGAAAGTGCACGCCATTATACCTTACGGAGCAAACCAATGGTTAATCGGAACCGATAATGCAGGTTTATATCTTTACGACGGGAACCGGTTCAGCTATTTCCGGTCTGAAGCTTCTGAATTCCTGGAAAACTACAATTGTAATACAGCAAAACAGCTCAGCGACAGCACATATGCTTTTGGGTCGATACTTAACGGGGTCATTATCACCGATAACAGTGGAAACATTCAACGCCGGTATAATACCAATAACGGACTCAACAACAATACCGTTTTATCCATGCTGCTGGATGCCGACATGGGTTTGTGGACCGGGCTTGACGAAGGAGCCAGTTATATTGACCTGCTCTCACCCTTTACATTTTACAAAAGCCTGGGAGGTACACTGGGCACCATTTATGCGCTGCTTGAGAAAGACAACATTTTATACATTGGCACCAATCACGGACTTTTCAAAACGGAAATTCAGAAAAAGGGTCACATTTTCAGCTTCTACAATCTCGATTTTATCTCCGGAAGCCAGGGCCAGGTATGGACCCTGGAAGAAATTGACGGTCAAATCATCTGCGGCCACAATGAAGGAACTTTTATTGTCCGGGACAATCACCTGGAATTGGTTTCATCTGTAACCGGGGGCTGGGCTTTCACTCCATTGGGAGAATACGTAATCGGGGGTACCTATACCGGCATCGTAGTTCTTGAAAAGGGTCAAAAGGACCAATGGCAATTTCGAAACAAAATCGAAGGATTTCAGGAACCCATCAGGTATCTTGAAACAGATTACCTGGGCTATGTATGGGCCTCACACCATCAGAAAGGGGTTTACAAAATCGAGCTAACCGAAGACCTTGATTCGGTGGCCGACATAGAACATTTCTCCGAAATAGAAAAAATTACCCACAACATCAAAGTATTCAAAATCAACAACAGAGTGGTTTTTACTACCGGAGAAAATCTTTATACCTGGGATTTTGTCAGAAATCAGATCATCCCTTTTGAAACCCTTACCCATGACCTTGAAGACTTTGCACTTGCTGCACAAATAAGCCACTTTCACAGAAATCTATACTGGTTTTTCAGAAACGATAAAATTGCTCTGTTCGAAATCAACCTGGACTTTTCAGCTACAAAAATCATGGAAATACCCCAGGAAAACATCAACCTCCCTCAACGGAAAATCCAGCTGGTCTCCCTGGAAAAAAACACCCTTTTGATTCCAAGCCCTCAGAATTTCAATGCTTTTAATGTCGCTATAGCAGAGCAGCGAAATGAAATCAGCCGGTTGCAATTCGAAAATCTGATATTCTACGGAAAACGGGACACACTATCCTGGTTCAAATCATTTCCCGAAGGCAAGATTCCCTCATATTCCAATAATCTTACCGTATTTTTTGCAGACCCATCCAATTTTAGCCAGTTTCCCAGAACCTGGTATTTCCGTATCCGGGAACTTGATCTGGCGTGGCAGATAACAACCCTTAATCAGTTTACCTATCTGGATCTGAAACATGGAAAATACACGCTTGAAATTATGAGTGATGCCCAGGAAGTTATAAAAACTAACTTCACCATTGCCAAACCCTTTTTTATCTCCAACACTGCGATTGTTATTTATGTAATTGCCCTGTTGGCGCTTATCTGGGGACTTTTCAAATTTTTCCGTTTTGAAATCAGCCGGCAGAGAGAACTGGTGGCCATGGAAGTAAAACAAAACAGCCTGGAAAAAGAGCTTGATTATAAAAGCTATGAACTTATGCTTACCATGCGGCACCTGTTGCTCAAAGACAACATTCTCAATGATTTGAAAAAGCAGATTACCACCCTCAAAGAACAATCCGCAAAATATCCCGTAAAGCACATCAAAAACATGGAAAAAGTTATTGAGCAGGGTTTGGGAACACAAAGTGTGGAATGGGAAAATGCCATGAACAATCTGAAATTATCTCAGCAAGGATTTTTTAAGGTATTGAAGGAAAGTTATCCCAGTCTCACTCCCAACGACCTGAGACTTTGCTCCTATCTGCGCATGAATTTCAACACCAAGGAAATTGCCCAGCTGTTAAATATTTCTGCACGCGGCGTGGAAGTCAGCAGACACCGGTTAAGAAAAAAACTGAACTTATCGCAGGAAGAAAACCTCGTAGAATTTCTCATGAAAGAAGAGTTTAATCATACGGATTAAACAATTTGAGCAAAGCTTTCAACCAACACCTTATCCTTCCTTACTAACAAAAATGTTTTGTCTGCGGAGTTCTATGCCTTATCTACGTTTTTCCCATTTCCCTGACCTCTCCATCCTTAAAAAACTTCGATAAAAAAAGTACGGTTTAATTTTCTTATCGCCTTGCTTTTCAATACTTTAATCTACTCTGTTAGGGTAAAGTTAAGGTGTCCGCAAACGTTTTCGGAATTATGTGAAACTGATTTACGGTCAAAAAGTTGACTTGCCCATGTCGGAAACAGTACATTTATGATGCATATTCCTCAGCGTCAGGAATTTTTATCATACTTCAAAACATCAACCCTTATATCATAAAATTCAAAACACTTTGCTATGAAGAAAAAACTACTCATTGCTTACTTACTTTTCATAGGTGTTGTTTTCACGGGATATGGGCAGATCCAAATCAGCGGTGTTGTTACAGATGCTGCTGACGGGTCTACCCTGCCCGGGGTTACCGTTAAGATCAAAAACACCACCCAGGGGACCCAAACCAATATGGACGGGCGCTATGAACTAACAGCGAATGAGGACGCTGTATTGATCTTCTCATTTATCGGGATGGCCAGCCATGAAGAACCGGTTGATGGCCGAAACATTATCAACGTTGCCCTGGGCGCAGATATTACCAATCTGCAGGAAGTTGTTTTTATAGGTTACGGAACCGGAACGAGACAAGACTTAACAGCCCCCATAACCACGATACGCTCAGAAGAGATTTCGCGCCAGATTACCTCCAACCCTGCCCAGGCACTGCAAGGTAAAGTAGCAGGGCTGCAGGTAACCAATTCCGGCGAGCCGGGCAGCCAGCCCCTAATCAGAATAAGGGGAATAAGCACAGTATTTGGCGATGGCGGCGGCCCTTTGTGGGTGGTGGATGGAGTAATTGTTGAAAACATCAATTTCCTCAACAACAACGACATAGAGTCCTACACCATTTTGAAGGATGCTTCAGCCGGGGCAATTTACGGAGTGCAGGCCGCCAACGGAGTTATTCTGGTTACAACCAAAGAAGGAAAAAAAGGAGATACACAGGTAAACTTTTCATCTTATACCGGATTTCAACAGGCCACCAATATAATGGAAATGGCCAATACTGACCAATATATTGAACTATTGAATCAGCGTACAGGCTTGACAGGTGTGGGCAACATGATTGACCCCTCAATGCACACTCTGAGTACCAACTGGTACGAAGAACTTACCCGGGCTGCCTTGATAACCAGTCACGAAGTAAGCATCTCAGGAGGCACCGACAACTCTTCCTACAGCTACGGGCTAGGTTATCTTTACCAGGATGGCATCCTGGACTCACACAACCCCGATAATAACAATAATTTCAACAGGCTCAACTTCCGGGCAAAGAACGATTACTATTTTAATAATTTAGATATCGGCTATAACCTGATTTTTTCTAAAAACAACAGCACCCCTGCTTACAATTACGCCCTGTTTCAGGGTTATGTTGCCCCTCCGGCTTTTGAAGCACGCCAGGATAACGGAGAGTGGACCGACCCCACAGCACTGGGCTTTTCCGGTCCATTTGCCAACCCTATGGCAAGCGCCTATTACCACGATGTTGTAAATGAAGAATACAAACTCATCCCCAGCACCTACCTTTCGGCCGATTTCGGGGAATATTTCAATTTCAGAAGCAGCCTGAGTGCCAACTTATCATTTGGCCAGCGCGAAAACTTCAACCCAACCTACTACGTTTCAGGCTTACAGGCCAATACCACCAGTTCGCTGAACAAAAACAACGATTTCAGCAGAAACCTGCAGTTTGACAACACCCTTGAATACAGCAGGCTCTTTACCAGGCACAGCCTGAAAATTATGGCAGGATCCTCTTTACAGGAGTTTTTTTCCAACTATCTCACTGCTACCGGATTCAATGTTCCGCAACTTCCTGATGAAAAACCCTACATTCGATTGGGTGACGACACTAGCAGGGATGGAAATGATGGAGGATTTAAAAGCAGAGTAGCTTCCTTTTTTTCCAGGGTAAGCTACAATTACGACTCAAAATACATGGCCACGGCCACCATAAGGGCAGACGGTTCTTCCAGATACAATGACCCCTGGGGGTACTTTCCTTCTCTGGGTCTGGGATGGGTTATCAGCCAGGAAGATTTTATGAGCAATCAGAATACTTTCGATTACCTGAAACTGAGAGGTAGCTGGGGACAACTGGGCAATAACAATGTTCCCGCCAATTCAGTTCAGATTACAGGAAGCCCCGGACCCGGAACTACCGGAATTTTTGGAAGCAACAACCCTGTGCCGGGACTTACTTTCCAGACCGTTTACAACAACTTCCTGATATGGGAAACCATAGAAGAGTTCAATGCAGGTTTGGAAATATTCACCTTTTCTAACAGGCTGAGTATTGAACTTGACTTTTACAACCGTATTACTGACAATGCTGTTTTTACGCTCACTATCCCGGGAGTATCAGGCACAGTGGAATTGCTGGGCAACAACGGAAAAATCAGAAACCGGGGCATTGACCTTTCCATGGGCTGGAATAACAGCAACACTTCAAGCGAATTCAAATACTCTTTCAGTGGAAACATCTCCACCGTTGATAATGAAGTGCTGGAAATAAGAAATGAATCCGGTGTACTTTTCGGAGCCTTGTCCAACGGACAGTTTCTTACCCGTGCGACTGTCGGACAGCCTGTAGGAGCTTTTTTCGGTTACAACGTAATAGGTGTATTTCAAAGCCTCACCGAAATAAATGAATATACCAGCGACAATGGTGTCATATTACAACCCGATGCTCTGCCCGGTGACTTTATTTTTGAAAATGTGAACGGAGATGACCGCATTGACGACGAAGACCGTATGATGCTGGGCAGTCCTATTCCCACTTTCACTTATGGTTTTACAGCCAACTTTAATTACAGGCAATGGGATGCTTCTGTAGTAATCCAGGGGGTTTATGGCAACAAAATTTATAATGCCAAACGCACTATCCGTAATATTTTTCCCGATGCCAACTATGACAAAGATTTTTACGACAACTACTGGCAGGGAAGCGGTACATCAAACACCTACCCTTCAGCGGCTCTTACACGACGGAACATTTTCCCCAATTCCTTTTTTGTGGAGTCAGGAAGTTATGTCAGGATAAGGAATATTCAGATTGGATATACCCTGCCTGAGAATATAAGACAAACTCTTCGCATGCAAAGCCTCAGGGTGTATGTTTCGGCACAAAACCCTCTTACCCTTTT
Organism: Sphingobacteriia bacterium; assembly: GCA_011390575.1. Classification (GTDB taxonomy): domain Bacteria; phylum Bacteroidota; class Bacteroidia; order Bacteroidales; family UBA7960; genus SKVR01. The sequence goes on along the minus strand of JAABSE010000007.1, from coordinate 14,598 downwards.
CGCATACAACGGATACACACCCGAAATTGGAGGTTCACCAATCGCTACAGGGATTGACAACGACACCTATCCGCTCAGCGCAACCTTTACTGCCGGAATCAATGTGACATTTTAACAATACAATACACAGCAAAACATTGGTTTCGAACAAAAAATGTCAAACAGTTAAAAAACATCAGCCATGCAAAAAATACAATTCAAAATAGCATCCGTTTTCATTATCATTTTCACTGTTGCTTTCAGCTTCAGTGCTTGCGATGATTTTCTGGACGTTTCTCCTGAGGGAGAACTACCCATCGATTATGAAAGAGAGCCCACAGCTGAAGAAGGATTCCGTTATGTAAGTGCTGTATACGGCGGCATGAGAAGCTGGGGTGTCAGTGTTTTTCCCTACATAGGCATGTTTGAAATAACCAGCGACGATGCCGATAAAGGCAGTACTCCTGATGATTCACCAGCCATGATCGAATTAAATGCCTTTACTTACGGACCCGAAAATGATTTGTTTCTGAGTTTTTGGAATGACCATTACAGTGTAATCGGCAATGCAAATTTTGCCATCAATACTTTACTCGATCTTAATTTTGACGATGAAGCAGTAAGGGATCCCCTGGTGGCAGAAGCCAGGTTTCTCAGGGCTTTTCTTTATCTCAGGCTCAATCTGGCTTTTGGCGGGGTGCCCATAGTTGATACCACCCTCACCGCTGAAGAGTTTGCCAAAATTCCCCGTTCTACCAGAGAAGAAGTGTATGACTTTATAGAAACAGATCTGTTGTACGCCATAGAGCAGCTTCCTGCAAATTATCCCCTGGAGGAAGCAGGCCGGGCTACCCGTGGCGCCGCCCGGGCATTACTTGCCAGAGCATACATGTATCAGGACAGATGGGCTGAGGTAAAATTCCAGACCGACGAAATCATCCTTTCCAACACCTATTCTTTGTATCCCGATTTTTACAGCCTGTTCCGTGTTATTGGACAAAACTCCTCCGAGTCAGTTTTCGAACTACAGCTTACCTCACGCGATCAGGGAAGATACCGATGCGAATATGGATTCGTGCAAGGCCCCCGCAACAATTTTGCCCGTATGCAAGGTTGGGGTTTCAATGTACCTTCGGAGAAGCTCATTGATTTTTTTGACAGCCGCGACGATGAAATCCGCAAATTTGCCACTGTATTACCCCGGGGATTCAGAACTCCTGAAGGCGATTCCATCAACGCCAACTGCCCCAATCCTTATTACAACTACAAGGTTTATACAGAATTACGCTATAATACCATCGATTATGCTCTCGACCACAACATACGTTACATTCGTTATGCAGAAGTTTTGCTGATGAATGCGGAAGCAGCCCTTAATGCAGGAGGAGATGCGGCTACACCCCTCAACCTCGTAAGGCAAAGAGCCGGACTAGATCCTATCAACAGCCCCACGCTGGAAGATGTCTGGGATGAAAGACGCGCTGAACTGGCCATGGAAAAGCACCGTTTCTTCGATTTGATCAGAACGGGAAGGGCTTCACAGGAGTTGGGCAGTCTGGGGTTTCAAACAGGAAAAAATGAAGTATTTCCCATCCCTCAGACACAGATTGACCTCAGCGACGGAGTATTGACCCAAAATCCCGGATATTAATTCCAATACCCGGTTTTTATAAACCAAATAACGAATCACAATGCACTTTAGACTCCCTGTTCATATAATCATCTTGATATTCTCTTTTTCACTCATTGCCTGTGGCGACGACGTGGAAGTTCCGGACGACAATGGCAATGATACCATTGACGATACCAACGGATGTCCGGTCCTCTCCAGGGTAATTGAAGAAGAACTTGAAGAAGATGCTTTGCTCGACCTGGTGCAACAGCAAACCCTGAAATATTTCTGGGATTTTGCCGAGCCCAACAGTGGCATGGCCCGGGAGCGAAACACCTCGGGCAATCTGGTTACCACCGGAGGGACAGGCTTTGGCATCATGGCCATGCTGGCAGGAGCAGAAAGAGGTTGGCTGGAAAGAGAAGAAGTGTTGCAAAGAATGCTGCAAATCAGCAATTTTCTGAAAGACGCAGACCGGTTTCATGGTGCCTGGTCGCACTGGATAGATGGGACAACAGGTCAGGCACTGCCCTTTAGCCAGAAAGATAACGGAGGAGATTTGGTAGAAACAGCATTCCTGGTACAGGGGCTCATTGCGGCAAGAGAATATTTTGACGCCGGAACACCCCTGGAAGATTCTCTCAGGGTGCTGGTTGATACCCTGTGGCATGGAGTAAACTGGCAATGGTATACCCAGGGTGAAAATGTGCTGTACTGGCACTGGTCAGCTGATTACGATTTTGAAATGAACATGCAAATCAGCGGTTGGAACGAATCACTGATTGTTTATGTATTGGCCGCATCATCGCCCACCTACCCCATCACACCGGATGTTTACCATCAGGGGTGGGCTCGCAACGGTAACATGGCAAACGGAAGGAATTTTTACGATTTGCAACTGCCTCTGGGAGTTGATTTTGGCGGCCCTTTGTTCTTTGCACACTACTCTTTCCTGGGCCTCGACCCCAGGGGCTTGCAGGATCAATATGCCAGCTACTGGGAGCAAAACAGAATACACAGCCTCATCAATCACAGGTATGCCATTTCCAATCCCGGGAACTTCTGCCACTACAGCGATTCATTGTGGGGATTAACTGCCAGTGATGACCCCATTGTTGGGTATCAGGCCCATGCTCCCTTTGGCTTCCATGGAAACGACAACGGAACCATCACGCCCACCGCTGCATTATCCTCTATGCCCTACACACCCGAAGAAAGTATGAAAGCGCTGCGCACTTTTTATTATTATCTCCATGATGATCTGTGGGGAAACTATGGCTTCAAAGATGCCTTCAACCTTTCTGAAGAATGGTTTGCATCGAGCTACCTGGCCATTGATCAGGGTCCCATTGTAGTAATGATTGAGAACCACAGAACCGGGCTGCTTTGGGATGTATTTATGAAAAATGAAGAAGTAAACCAGGGACTGGAATCGCTGGGATTTTTTTATGAATAAACAAACTAAAAATTATGGAATCAAAAAAGATGTCACACATTATTCTCCTTATTGTTTTTCTTGTAACAGGTTCAGCCAGGGCACAAATCAATGTAAGTCCGGCCACCTGGGACTTTGAACCCCGGCAAATTAACACCCAATCAGAACCTGTTGTTTTTACCATTGAAAACCAGGGAGCATCGACCATAACCCTCGATCCGGAACAAATTCAGGTTGTTTCGCAAAATGCACAATCCGTCAGTCTTTCGGTTCTTACTTACAATATCTGGTTCGATAATCAGAACTGGCCGGCTCGTTTTGCCCATATGCTCAGTGAAATAAGAGATCTGAATCCGGATATTATCGGGCTACAGGAGGTTATTCAACGGGCAAATCTTGACAACCAGGCACAAATGCTTGCCGACTCACTGGGCTATTACTTCTATTTTTCTTCTGTGGATAGCGAAACTTCTCCCCAACGATTCGGGAATGCAATCCTTTCGCGGTTTCCTATCGAAGAATCCAACTGGCGGGCCCTGCAACCTCTCAACGACTATCGTACGGCAGCACATGTAAAGATCAATGTAGAGGGCAATACCATTGATGTTTACAACACCCATTTGCACAACACAGCTGCTAACACACACATTCGTGAAGAGCAGATTCTCGATATGCTGGATTTTATTGAAGAAACATCCTCCAATGATTATAAACTGGTTACCGGAGACTTCAATGCCAACCCCGACTGGGAAGAAATGGAGCTTATGAATGAAGATTTTCAGGACGTCTACCCTCTTTTCCACGAAAACCATCTTGACCCTGAACATGGCACACTGAACTACCATCTGGGTCACCAGCAGAGAAGAATCGACTATGTTTTCTTTAACAAAGCCATGCAGGCAACCTTTGTACCAACATCGGCAGAAGTAGTGCTGGATGAGCCCAATGACAGCGGCATTTATGGTTCAGACCATTTTGGAGTATTGGCCAATTTTAATATTCTGACCGATGCTGATGCTTTCCTTCTTGAAAATATAACCGAACCCATTGATTTACAAGCCGGTGAAAGCACTGAGATAAGTCTTGTCTTTGCCCCTTTTGTTACCGGTATGCATGATGCCTTGCTCCAGATTGATGGTGAGCAGGTACCATTGACCGGAGAAGGTTACGATGCTACCATTTACACATTCCCGTGGTCAGAGGAATTTGACGAACTTGACAACGGAACAATGCCCTTTGGCTGGGAGCGCAACGCTGAAAACTGGGGCGCCTTTAATTCCTTTTATGCAGGTGGCGAAGCACCGGAAATGGTATTCTGGTGGCAACCGGTTCAGGAAGGTCAGCTATGGATCAAAACTCCGCAAATCAACACAGCCGGACTTGACAGCATGAACCTGTCATTCAAACATGTAGTGGATAACTTCGGAGACCCCGGCATTTATGATCTCACTTTAGCAGTTATGGCAGGAGAAGAAGAATTTATCATCCAGCAGTGGTTTGATCCGGCCAGTATTCCGGCAGAAGAAATCACCTTACAAATCAACAGCGCAGAGCATGGCATCGGAGAAGGGATAGTACAGTTTGTCTGGATATTTGACGGTGTAAGTGACAACCTCACCCGGTGGGCCATTGATGATATTGCTCTTTCAGCCGAACCTGCACTGGATGTTAATCCGGAGGCTTTCACTTTCGAGCCACAGGTTGTCAATACTGAATCCGAAGCTCAAACATTTACACTCTCCAATGTAGGAGGGGGCACGCTTGTGATTTCACCCGAAGACATTGTTCTTTCAGGGGAAGATGCTGCAGCCTTTACACTTACCGGCCTGCAGGAAAATGCAGAACTGGAATACCTGGAAACAGCGGAAATCAGCCTCGTCTTTCATCCGCAAACAGAAGGATTAAAAACTGCAAGCCTCACGATTCTGGACATTGAAATTCCCATCGAAGGGTTAGGTTTTGATCCCACCATTACTTCTTTGCCCTGGCTGGAAGAATTCAGCGCAATGGAAGGAGGAGGAATTCCTCTGGGCTGGACACGCAGTTCTGTAAACTGGGGTGCCTTCAACACTGCCAATGCCGGCGGTGAAGCTCCGGAAATGGTGTTCTGGTGGCAACCCGAAAGTACCGGGCAATTCTACCTGACATCCCCGGAAATTGAAACGACTGACCTGGACACACTTGTACTTTCTTTTAAACACAGGGTAAACAATTTTGGTGGTCCGGGACAATATACGCTCAAAGTGGTAGCCATCGCGGATGAAACAGAATACATCATTCATCAATGGGAAAACCCTGAAAGCATTTCAGCGACTGAATTTGTCAGCCTTATAGACAGCCAGAGTCATGGAGTTGGCAGTGAAAGCTTCAAACTGGCCTGGATTTTTGACGGAATTACCGATAACATTACCCAGTGGGACATCGATGATATTCTTCTTTCCGAACCCGGTGATACACCGATTATAGAAGTTACACCTGCCACCGGAGATTTCGGACAGGAGACCATTGGAAACACCTCCGAACCTATTCAGTTTACCATCAGAAATACAGGAGGAGGAACATTAACTGTTTCTCCTGCAGATATCAGTCTTTCCGGAGAGCATTCTTCTGATTTTGACCTTCAGAATTTAGAAGAGACAACAGAGTTGGGCACTTTTCAAACGGCAACATTTACCGTTTCTTTTTCGCCCATTCAACCAGGAGACAGAAATGCAGTTCTCTCTGTACAGGATATTCACATCCCTCTAACGGGCTCGGGATCAGACCCTTCAGACTATTTTATTTACAGTGACTTTACCATTCCCGGCCTAACCAACGTGGAGGGATTCAGAGAGGTGCCGGAATGGGCTCAGGGAAGCATCACCGCTATTGATGTAACCGGGGAAGGCGAATTTGGGGGAGTAGTGCTGGAACTGGATTACGATCTGTCACTTACCGATGATCTGACAGGCTATTGGTTGTGGGCTTTTCCTATGGCCGACATCAGCGGGTTCGATCATATTGTCTTATACGTAAGAGCCAGTGAACCGGTTGAGGATATCCTCCTGCAGGTTTTTGATACGGATGGGATTCAGGGTAGTGATGGGGCAGCCTATACATATTTCAATGCAGGCACTGACTGGCAGAAAGTAGAAATTCCCCTCAATGAATTTACAGTGATGGACTGGGCGGAAAACCTTCCCGATATGAGTCATATCCAGAGGGTCGACGTGCTGATGGAAACCGGTAACACCACTCCCGAGCAGGCCATAATTCAGGTAGACATGGTAGGATTCAGTGCCGGAGAAGTCTCCGTTCCCCAATGGGAACCAACCGGTAATTTTACGATATTCCCCAATCCCGCATCCCAAACTGTTTCCATTTCTACTCCGGCTAAAGCAGTTATTTCCATTATTAACCTCAAAGGCAAATTACTCATAAATCAAGAAAGCAAACAAGAACAAACCCTTTTGGATATTTCCGGATTGAAGAGTGGGGTTTACCTGGTAAGGGTGCAAAGTAAAGATGGCATCCTGGTAAAAAAACTTCTGGTGCAATAACACTCTAATTTACAAAAGCCTTATAAGTATTAAATTTTCATACAAATCATAAGCTCCTTTTTTCTTTTAACCCCTATTTATTAACTAAAAACAACACAATTATGAAAACCTTGAAATTTTTAACGTGGATTTTTGTTGCTGCAATGGTTTCTTTGGCAGCCTGTTCAAAAGACGATGATGACCCCGATGACGACAACGGAAATGGTGACGACATCAACCCTGCTGACACCGTAGCGATTAACAACCTCGTGGCCTATTTCAAATTTGATGGAGATGTTACCGACGAACAGGGTCATGAAACAGCAAGTGATGGAGTTACCTACACCCTTGATCGCCATTTCGAAGCCAACGCTGCATACAAAGGTTCTGAAACAGCATTTGTCAGAATCGATGATACTGACAATTTCCGCATGGGCAGCATGACTTTCAGTATGTGGCTGCGTGCACAGCAGATGCCGGGCGGCACCAATTTTATCCTTTCCTTTATTGATCCGGACATCGACTGGAATGCCGGTTACGGTATATGGCAGGAAGGAAGTGCCAGAGGCGATACTTTGCGCTATAAAGCTTTTACACGCCATCAGAGTTCTGACATTTACGGATGGACAGATACCGACGCAGGTGTATTGCGCGATGTATTTTTCCCACCCTCCAAGTGGTTTCACTTTGTATATGCTTATGACGGGGCAACCAGCATAAGAGATATTTACATGGATGGAACCCAATTATCAAGGGATACCCTTGTTGCCGGAGAAACCCCCATGGGGCCTGTAACTGTACCAGAAAGTGCCGGTGCTTTTTATATCGGAATGAACCCCAACACAGTACATGAATGGCTCGGCAACTACGAAGGTGACCTGGATGACCTGAGAATTTTCAATGTAGCCCTGACTGAAGAACAAGTGCAAACGATTTATGATGGTGAGAAGCCTGAATAAGTTCTGATTCCCTGGCAGGTCCTGCCCGGAAAATTTTGGTATCTGACAACACATTTTTTTTGAAAACCAGAGGTTTTCCGGGTAGGTTCTACCCTTTTAAAAACCGTTGCTCATGCAACTAAAACGTTGATATCATGAAACTTAAAGGTGTTTTAATCCTGGCTGTTCTGTTCTTGGGTGCTTGCAGTGAACCACAGCAAACCAATGAATTCATTTCCCACGGAAAAGTTGATTATCCCGTTACAACCGAAGATAATGCTTTACTTGACTCCATTCAGTATCAAACATTTCTGTTTTTCCGGGACAAAGTAAACCCCGAAAAAGGTTTGTTTATGGATCGTGCCCGGGAGGACGCCCCTTCCAGCATTGCATCCACTGGCTTTGCCCTTCCCTCGCTTGCTGTAGCAGTGAAACGAAACTGGATGCTCCGTGAAGAAGCTGCAGGATTAACCTTCAATGCACTTGATTTTCTGATCAACTCCGAACAAAGCGATGCACCAAATGCAACAGGATATAAAGGGTTTTATTATCATTTTCTGGACATGGAAACCGGAAAACGAACATGGGATTGCGAATTATCATCCATCGATACAGGACTGCTGCTGATGGGAGTAATTTTCGCCAGAAATTATTATGACAGAGAGAATGAAACGGAACGCGAGATACGTGAAATGGCAGAAGTTCTTCTGACCCGGCTTGACTGGAGCATTTTTGATATGGGTCCGGAAACCAACCATCCCAAAACCATCTCCATGGGCTGGAAGCCTGAAGACGGTCTTATCAACTGGGGCTGGTTCGGGTACAACGAAGGCCTTTTTCTTTACATTCTGGCTGCAGGTACCGGAATGGAAAACGTTGAGGAAAGCTATGAGGCCTGGCTGTCTACCTATACCTGGAATACACCTTATCCGGGTCTCTCTCACGCGGCCTTCCCTCCTCTTTTCGGGCATCAGTTCTCTCATGCCTTTATCGACTTCCGAGGACTGGCTGATCCTTACATGAAAGAGAAAGGGATAGATTACTTTGAAAACTCGCGTCGTGCTACCCTTACCCAACAACAGTATGCCATTGAAAACCCCTATGGTTGGAAAGGATATGGTGAATTTTGCTGGGGTATTACAGCTTGCGATGGCCCCGGAGAAGAGTACAATTTTGATGGCCATGAGTTCCTGGGGTATGCAGGAAGAGGAGCAGCCGGACCCGATTACAACTACTTCGATGATGGTACCATTGCCCCTTATGGAGCATTGTCATCGCTTCCTTTCGCTCCCGAAATAGTTTTTCCTACCGCCCGGTATATGTTAGAAAATAAAGGAGACAGCATCTGGGGACCTTATGGTTTTTATGATGCTTTTAATGAAACTGCCGGATGGGTAAATGACGATTATATCGGCGTGGCACAGGGTCCGATGCTGATATCGATTGAAAATTTTCGCAGCGGGCTCATCTGGGAATATGTAATGCAAGACCCAATCATACAAAAAGGTCTGGACAAACTGGGTTTTGAATATATGGAATAGCATACAGCAGCTATTCGTGCACCCGAAAAAATTAATCCAATCAGACTCAATTACATTAAAAGCAATTTAATGGAAGAGCAGCAATCTTCTCAGTATAAAAACAAAACACTTGCCGAGGATCGGATAAAGTTTTCGCAACTGGCAGCTTTTGGCTCCGGGGGTATCATTCCCATTGCGCTATTCAATGTGGCGGGCATCCTGGTAGGATTGATGGGAAATATCAGCCTGGGCCTTAGTGCATTCTGGCTGGGGGTCATTCTTATTATTCCCAGGTTGTGGGATGCAGTATCGGACCCGATTATCGGCCATTTATCCGACAACGCCCGCACCCGTTGGGGACGGCGACGCCCATTTCTGTTGGTAGGCGGGATTCTGGTTGCTGTGTTTTTTGTGATGATGTGGTGGATTCCCAAAGGCGATATGGTAAGGGTTTGGTTCCCTTCAGAAGCCGGTTATCAGGCTTTTCAGCTGGGATATATTCTTATTTCTTTGCTGCTTTTCTTTACTGCCTGTACCATATTCGAAATTCCGCATGGTGCGCTGGGCATGGAAATGACTTCCGACCAGCATATGCGTACCCGCTTGTTTAGTGCAAAAAGTTTTGTGGGAAATCTCTTTGCTATGAGCACCCCCTGGCTCTTTGCCCTGGCCAGCATGGAGTTTTTCAAAGGGCCGGGAGGAACCGAGGTGGATGGCATGCGCTATGTTTCCCTCCTGGTAGCTGCCATCATCATCCCTCTGTCTTTCTGGTGGTTTTTCTCTCTTCGGGAACCCGCCTTCAAGAGGGTAGTAAAGCAGGAAAAGACCCCCTTCTGGAAAAACATGAAACATGCTGCCAGCAATAAAAACTTCATCAAACTAACCCTTACCATCTTCACTCTGGCTATGGGGTTCAATTTTGTAAACCTGCTGGGCTCTTACATACCCATCTTTTATATTTTTGGAGGAGACAAAGTAGCAGGGGCTTATCTGCTGGGCATCAATGGAACGGTATGGGCCGTAACCGGCCTGGCAGCAGTATTTCCGCTCAACTGGATCAGCCCCAGGCTGGGCAAAAGAAAAACCCTTATGCTGGCCATTGGACTCATGGCAGCGGCACAGATATCGAAAATATTTTTTTACAACCCCCAATACCCTTATTTGATCATCATTCCCACCATGCTGCTATCAGCAGGTATGCTATTTTTCTTTACCCTGGGAGCCTCAATGGTAGGCGACATTTGTGATGAAGACGATCTGAATACCGGAAAACGCACCGAAGGTAGCTTCTATTCCATATTCTGGTGGTTCATCAAAATGGGAACCGCACTGGCAAGCTTTGTGGCCGGAGCCCTGATCGTGTTCACCATGTTTGATCAAACCCAGGTTACCCGCGTAGATGCCATTGAAGGCAGCATCAAAGAAATGAGAAATGAAGTGCAGGTATTTCAAAATGCAGAAGTAGCTTCAGATGCAGAGACTGTCGCATTTCCCGTTCTTGAAACAAGAACCGCCGCAGCACTGGAGGAAGGGCGGGAATACCTGGTTTACCTGGAAAAAGAAGCAGCACGCATCGAAACGGACAGCGAAGAACAAAGAAACAGGGTAGAGTTTTTCTCCAAAGCCATCCATGATATGCAGACAACTGTGCATGGTCTGGAAAATGTCATGGAAGAAATACTTGTTGCTGACTCACAGGAAAAAACAAATAGCCTTACAGAAGAAGCCACAGCTCTTTCTCTCAGGGTAAAACAAATAAAAGCAGAGGTGAATGCCTTCCATCTGGAATCCCATTTGAAAACCCGCGCCCATGAATCTGAAAAAAGTGAAGAACACTACCGGGAGCTGCTTGAAAAAATAGCTTCCATGCGAAGCGATCTTTCTTCTCTCGATACTTCCGTTTCGCTGCAAGCACTTGAAACAGAAATGCTCGAACTGGAGGAAAGGATTGTGCCCCTGAAACGACAATCATCTTATACACTCCTGATGATGAGGGTGGTAGAAATCGGATTACCCATCCTGCTGAGCCTTTTCTCATTGTTCTTTGTAACAAGGTATTCTCTTACCGAAGAACGGCTGCAGGAAATCAAACAACTATTGAAAGCAAGAAACGCAAAACGAGAACAATCAGAACTAAAGGATCAATAAACATGACAGCAAATAAACCCATCTTCACAACCCGTGGCAATCAGTTCATCCTGGACGGAAAGGAAGTCTTTCTCAATTCCGGAGAGATTCACTATTTCAGGATAAAACGCGAGCATTGGGACCTTCACCTGGCCGCAGCCCGTGAAGCAGGCCTCATGGCAGTAAGCAGCTATGTGCCCTGGGACTGGCATGAACCTGAAGAGGGGGTTTTTGATTTGGATGGCAGCACCCTGCCTGAGCGCGACCTTGCCGGATGGCTGCAAAAATGCAAAGAACATGGCCTGAAAGCCATTGTAAAGCCTGGCCCGTACATCCTGGCAGAGTATCGTGGTGCAGGGTTACCGGAATGGTTCCTGAGCCAATACGAAGACCAGGTCAGGATGCGCAACCGAAATGGGGAAAGAGTTTCCAGCGAAGGAGTGAATTTATTCCATCCCACTTACCTGGAAAAAGTAACAAAATGGTACGACAAAATCATGCCCTTCATCAGCAAGAATGAAGTCGGGAAAGAAGGTTCGGTTATTATGATGCAGATTTGTAATGAAATTGGCCTTTTCTCATGGCTTGCTCATCAGGCGGACTATGGTGGAGAGGTAAAGCAACGATTTGCAGCCTGGCTGCAAAACCAATATGCTGACATCTATGCACTCAATAAAGTCTGGGCAACACAGTACAATGCGTTTAGCGACATTGAGTTGCCTCCCGATATTGATGAGCCATATGCCTCTCCTGCCGACCGTGCGCGCGATTTTGACTGGCACCATTTCTGGAAAAAATATTATGCCGATTACCTGCTCATGCTGGCAAAAATGGCCCGCGAAAGAGGGGTAACAGTTCCTTTCTACCACAATCTTCCCGGCTGGATTTATGGCCACGGCCATGAGTTCCCCGTCAACATTACCATGTATGATGAGCTATTCGGCAACAAGAGTGATATAATCTTCGGGGTAGACCATATTCCTGAATTCATGTCGCATCGCAACATGCACGACGACCGCATCATCAATGACATTACCTCGGCCATGCAGGGCAACAAACCCCTGTTTGCCGCAGAGTTTCAAAGCGGATCCCGCGAATACCATGTCGTGACCAGCCCCAGGGAAATGGAGCTGTTTTACAAAGCCAGCATAGCCAACGGTTTGAAAGGGTGGAATTATTACATGTTCTCACAGGGCCGAAACCCTGCCCGTAAAGGATATTCGGGAGATACCTTTTACTGGTTTAACCCTCTGACAGCCGAAGGAGAGCGCACGTCGGCCTTCGCGCTGGTGCAGAAAATGAGCAAAATTATCCGCACTCATGAGTCACTTTTTGTCCGGTCGGAGCGCAAAGCCGAAGTATGCGTGCTCTTCTACCCCCCTTATTACACTTCTGAACTGGAAAGACCCGAACAGGGAGGCAGCGAATTGCAGTTTGTACCGGCAGCCATCAGAAAGCAGGCCTATTTTGACGGGCTGCTCAAAGTGTTGCAGGTATTGAACATCGACTACGATATGGCCGACCTCACCAAAGTATCTCACAAGGATTTGGATACATACAAGCAGGTATGGGCTTTCAGCACAGACGAAATGAATGCCCGCGAACAGCAAGTGCTGGTGGATTATGTTTCAGCAGGAGGAAACATGATGATTTTCCCCCATCTACCCGACAGAGAATTGTCTCAACAACCCTGCACCATACTCAGAGATGCACTGCAGATACAACCCTCAGGGAAAGAAACCATTGACTCACCCCTGATTGATGTGATGGGATTAAAAGATATCAAATGCGCCAATCCGCAAATTACTTATGACGCAGCTTCTGTAGAGAAAAAAGATGTAATTGCCACCACCCTGAGCGGGAAAGTTTGCGGGTTTGCCAGACAACTGAAGGACGGAGAAGTGATTCATCTGGGTACCTGGCTGGGTTTCGACACAGAAGGGCACAAGCCGGTTTACATGGCATTGCTCAACAGGCTGGGCGACAACCTCAGGAAGGCAACTTCAACCAACGATAATATTATGGTACGTCAGCGGTTTACACCTGATGGCAATGCTGTACTTTTTGCCGGAAACTACTTCCATGAAGAGCAAACCGCTTCATTAACTTACACACACCCGGGAACAGGAGAAACCATTTCCTTCCCCTATCTGGCCGACAAGTGCGACTTCCCTCCGCTTTACGCTTTTATAAGCCCTGTGAATATTGAATTAACAGAAAGAATACATCTCCTCCACTGCTCATCCGATTTGCTTTCCATCGAAACCAAAGACAATGAGGTGATTATTCAACTGACCGGAGACCTCGATATGCCTGGAGAACTGGTGTTGGAAGGCATCCACAAGGACAGAAAAACCGAGGTAACCCTCGACGGAGAAGAATTAAAAGGAACAAATCACAACAACAGACTGATTTTCAACTACAACCATCTGCACAAAAAAGAAATGTTGCTTGGCATAAAAATATAAACCATGATAATTCAGAATTCTAAAGGACTACATATTCAACTACTGGAAAGTGGCGGTATTCAAAACATCCATACCGGCAAGATTCGCATAAGCCTGCGGGAGGGCTCAGCGTTTTCGGGTCAGGCAGCCAATGTTTTCCTGAGAAAACGCAGTGACAAGATTCAGTACATTCCTCTTACCGGGCCTGAAAGCAATGGCCATTTCTCTGTTGCTCAAAACCAGCTCACCACCCGGGGAACATGGGAAAATGTGGACTACGAATGCACCCTGCAATTATCACCAACCAGCCACAGCTGGCAGTGGGGTATAAAACTATCAGGCACATCGGATGCAGCCACTACCTATGACCTTGTTTGCGTGCAGGATGTTGGCTTAAAACCTGTGAATGCAGGCGTTGTAAACGAATATTATGTAAGCCAGTATATTGAACGCATCATCCTTGAAGACCCAAAGCATGGTTCTGTGATCTGTTGCCGCCAAAACATGAAAGAACCCACCGGCCACCCCTGGCTGATGATGGCCTGCGAAGGAGGTGCGGCCTCAGGCACTACCGATGGCATGCCTTTGTATGGAATGAACTACAGGGCTGACGGTATGGCCGAAGGGCTGAAAAAAAATCTTTTGGTTGGAGAATATGCCGGCGAATCTTCCATCATTGCGTTACAGGCAAAACCCTTTACACTCAAAAAAGGACAAACCCATCACGAAGCATTTGTCCTTACATGTATGGAAAACCATCCGGGTGCTACATCAGAGGATGATGTCAAAAGGCTTCCTGCACTGTTAAAGGAATTTGAGGAAAATCCTGCCGAAACTTCCCCAGAAAAATGGCAGAAGCCTGAACCCGGCCTTTTCCACACGGCACCTTTCCTGCCGGCCGAAAACTTTGACAACAACGATCTCGAGAGCTTCTTTGGAACCGAACGTCGGCATGAAGAAACCGAAAACGGAGAACTCCTTTCCTTCTTCTGCAGAGAGCACGACCATGTGGTTCTCAAAGC
>JAABSE010000079.1 GCA_011390575.1 Sphingobacteriia bacterium | reverse complement strand
ATTGAAGATGTAAGCCGTATTTTTTCTTAATTTTGCCCTTTCATCAAACCCGTATCCATTATGTCTGATCTCAGAAAAATATACATCCACAATACCCTTTCCCGGAAAAAAGAATTGTTCGAACCCCTCAGCTCCCCATTTGTGGGCTTGTATGTTTGCGGACCCACGGTTTATGGCGACGGCCACCTGGGCCATGCCCGCCCGGCCATCACCTTCGACCTGGTATTCCGTTATTTGCAACATGCAGGTTACAAGGTACGATACGTGCGCAACATCACCGATGTGGGGCACCTGGAAAATGACGCCGACCAGGGCGAAGACAAAATTGCCAAAAAAGCACGGCTGGAACAGCTGGAACCCATGGAAGTGGTGCAGTACTTTACCGACCGCTACCATGAAGACATGGACATGCTCAACGTGAAAAAGCCCAGCATCGAACCCCGTGCTTCCGGACATATCATTGAACAAATAGAGATGATCAAAGAAATCATAAACGCCGGGTTTGCTTATACAGTAAAGGGTTCGGTCTATTTTGACGTGGAAAAATACAACAAGGAACATCACTATGGCAAATTGAGCGGCCGGGTCATTGAAGAGATGATGGCCAACACGCGCGACCTGGAAGGCCAGGATGAGAAACGCAGCAGCGTGGATTTCGCCCTGTGGAAAAAAGCATCTCCCGAACATATCATGCGCTGGCCCTCTCCCTGGAGCGAGGGTTTCCCCGGATGGCACCTGGAGTGCTCGGCCATGAGTGCCAAATACCTGGGAGATGAATTTGACATCCACGGCGGCGGAATGGACCTGATGTTTCCCCACCATGAGTGCGAAATAGCGCAATCCAATGCTGCCACAGGAAAGGACGCCGTGCGCTACTGGATGCACAACAACATGATCACCATTGGCGGACAGAAAATGGGAAAATCGCTGGGTAACTTTATTACCCTGCGCGAATTCTTTACCGGTGAGCACAAACTGCTGGAAAAAGCTTTCAGCCCCATGACCATCCGCTTTTTCATCCTGCAGGCGCATTACCGCAGCACTTTGGACTTCAGCAACGAAGCCCTGGCAGCTGCCGAAAAAGGGTTGAAAAGGCTTACCCAGGCACTGGAGACCCTCGAAAAAATCCAGCCTGCCAAAACTTCCACTGTGAGCATCGAAGGAATAGATGAAAAATGCCATCAGGCAATGTGCGACGACTTCAACAGCCCCATAGCCATTGCGCACCTTTTTGATGCCGTGCGCATCATCAACGCGGCGCACGACAAAAAGGAAACGCTTTCGGCTGAGGATTTGCAAAGCCTGAAAAACACATTCCACACTTTTGTAGTGGATATCTTTGGTTTAAAAGCTGAAGCCGCTGCAGCATCAGGGCAGGGGGAAGATGTACTCAAAGGGGTGATGCAACTGCTTCTCGACATCCGCCAGCAGGCCAAAACCCAAAAGGATTTTGCCACTTCCGATAAAATCCGTGATGAACTGGCCGCCCTGAACATTGCCGTAAAAGACAGCAAAGATGGAGCGAGCTGGGAGATGAAGTAGATATAACAAAGCCCTGTAAGGGCGGAATTATGGTAGGTAATGGTATCACGAAGAGAATCGGCGCCGGAAAACAATCATTTTTCAAAGAACTAATTATGTTGCCGGCGCACCGGGAAATTATTTGATTAAATAATCAACCGCATGGCTGCTTTTACGCCATCGGCAGCGCTGGAGATGATGCCACCGGCATAACCGCTTCCTTCACCA
The DNA here is from genome assembly GCA_011390575.1 of Sphingobacteriia bacterium. Classification (GTDB taxonomy): domain Bacteria; phylum Bacteroidota; class Bacteroidia; order Bacteroidales; family UBA7960; genus SKVR01. Next base: position 14,392 of record JAABSE010000079.1, on the reverse strand, counting down.
ATAACATACAGGTTTTCAAAACCCTCGCACAAGCCTCCTTCCTGGCGCAGCACCTGGATGGGAGCCGAAGTTTTGCTTTCCAGCCCGATAAGGTTGCCGGCCTCAAAGTTGCGCATCTTACGGCCGAAATCGGGCATGGCAGCGCGCATGGCCTTCACCACATTGGCAGGCAACATTTCCCACAAAGGGGCCGGTTTCAAACCCAGTGGATAGCTGCTGTCCAGGTGTGTCTGGCGCAGTTTCCCTTCCATAAAATCGGTAATGCTGCATGACGGCGCATCAAAACCACCTGCAAAGCTGAAAAAGGCTCTTTCCAGCTTTTCGATTTCCGCCAATGCTTCCAGGGGAGTCACCACCTTTCCTGCCAGCTCATCGGGGTGCAACCCGGCCACGCAGGCAGCATTGGCAAAGTGCCCGTCGCGCTTGTAGAAACTCATGCCATTGACAATATTGGTATCGGCATAGGCTGTGGCAGGCACCACCATCCCTCCCGGACACATACAGAAAGAGTACACCTGATGTTTACCATCTCCGGGTGAGGTAAGGCGGTACTCGGCAGCTTTCACCCCGGGGAGGTTGGCCTTTCCCCACTGAGCCCTATTGACCAGCTCCTGGGGGTGTTCCATGCGGCTGCCCAGTGCAAAGTTCTTGGTGCGAAAAGGTACACCCCGGTTGATAAGCATTCGGTAGGTTTCATAAGCCGAATGGCCCGGAGCCACAAACAGCGCATCTGCTGCTATGCTGCCGTGCGAAGTAATGGCCTCATGAAATTTCCCTTTCTTCACTACGATATCTTCCAGCTGTGTTTCAAACAAAATCTCCCCACCCAGCTGCTCATACTGTTGGCGCAGATTCTTTACAATGCGGATCAGGTTGTCGGTGCCCAGGTGCGGATGGGTCATAAAGGCAATTTCCTGCGGGGCACCGGCCTCTATATAACTTTCCAGGATAAACCTTCGCTCCTTGCTGATGTGTTTGGATCGGGAAGTAAGTTTTCCATCGGAAAAAGTACCGGCTCCGCCTTCCCCGAAAGCGTAATTGTTGATGGGGTCAAATGCCCCGCCCCTTTCAAAAGTCTGGATGGATCGGTTGCGCTTCAGCACATCCGAGCCCCGATCGATAATCACGGTCTGAAAACCAGCCTTCTGCAACACAAATGCACAGAAAAAACCAGCCGGACCACTTCCCACCACCAGCACTTTTTCTGGTCGCCTACGGTAAGGAATCTTCAGCGGTTCTTCCTGCGGTGCCTCACCCCCTTTGATTTCCGGCGATACCACTGCAACGCGCAGCAACCAGTGAATATCACGCTTGTTGCGGGCATCCAGGCTTTTTCCTTCTACCTGGAAGGAGAACTGTCGGATTTTCAATTGTCGGGCAATCATTTGCCGGAGCATATCGTCGGTGTAAGATGTGGGGGCTTTAATGGAAATCAGTTGGTATCCCATGGGTGTGGTTTTAGATTGGTGCAAAAATAAGTTTTTTAATTGTTAATGGTTAATTAAGACAATAGAGATGAGAGACCAGGAGGAAAGGTGAAAGGTCCGTAGAATCTTCCAGCTTCTGAAAGAACCGGAAGCATCCGGAGCACGTAGGATCTTCCAGCTTCCGCAGGAACTGGAAGCATCCGGATTTTAAAGCCCCCGCTGAGCGGAAATTGCATTTCCGCCCCAAACATCATTGAATTTGCCACTCAATATTCTTTCATATTCAGTGCTTTAGTGAGAGAATGGCCCGTAGTCATACCCTCTCCAGCACTATCCAAGGCACCGGTCCGGACTACAGTTCCGGACCGGACTAAAACCGTGAGAAAAAGAGAGTTTTGAAATCTCAAATTGGAGACTATACTTTTGCAAAAGATGTCCAATAATAAAAAGCCCGGGTAATTCCGGTAAATTTTCATGGAATCAACTTTACAAGTTCCAGGATTTCTTTATCGGTAAGGTTTTCAATGTCCGATTTGTTATAAATGGAGAGAAGGTAAACTGTATCATTTTTAAAAACAAGATGAGTAATCACCCGCGCTCCTCCTGATTTTCCTTTGCCTTTACTGGCAATGGCAAGGCGTATTTTATAGCAGTTGTGGTCAAGGGAAGTGCCTTTAACGGGTTCTTCCTTCAGATCTTTTATGAGATGCTGAATTTCCTTTCTTAGCGATGGGAATTTTTTCATCAGGCGTTTGGCCTGGCGTTCAAAGATGGATATCGTTTTAACCTTAAAGCTCATTGATGAAATCTTCGGCGTTTCGGGCCTGCATTTTACCTGCTTTAATCAGTTTCATTTCTTCAACCGCTTCGGCCAGTTCGGTCATGAACTGTTTCTTATTCCTTAAACGCTCCAGTTCGTCAAGGTCTTTTCTTATCTGCTCCCATACGTTCAAGGGAAGTTGCACTGCACTTTTATGACCCCTTTTATCGGTTATATATTGGATATCCATAGCAATTAGACCTGTTTATAGTTAAGTTTTACTATTAAGAATGCCTGTGATAACAAAGTTACAAATTTTTCAGAATTAGTACGTTACATAATTAAATCCGACTTAACTCCGGTGAACTCTCTTCCTGCTGAGTCGAAATTAACTCCGTTGATCTCCATTCATCATCGACGTTTTAGTGAATCTATAAACTGCAGTCATACCCTCACCAGCATTGTACAACGCACCCGTCCGGCCCGGACTACAGCTCCGGTCCGGACTAAACGTTGATAAAAATCCGGGACAGGTCAAGCCCGGCCAAAACAGCGGCGTTGGGTGCAGTACCTTTAGCATTACCCATCCAAAAGCCTGATGAGAAGTCCCAGCCGCTGTGGCAACAATATACATACGCCGAAACGTTAAAAATAAGAATATCGGGATTGTATTCACCAAATATCATTACTTTTGGTGATTACAATCTCAAATAGCATGATACGACGCGTTTTATTCAATGAAATTGCCAAAAGAAAAGGCAAAGCAATTATTGTCATGGGCCCCAGGCAGACAGGCAAAACAACACTGTTGACTTCTCAAGTGAAAGAATGAAGCTTATCAGCTACCAGCAGGAATTTGCAAATACATTTTTCTGGAGAACCAAACAACAATATGAAATTGATTACATAGAAGAACGAGCTGGCAAACTTTTCCTATATGAGTTTAAATGGAATGAAAAAGCGAGGCACCGGTTCCCGGAGACATTCTTAAAAAATTATACTTACGATTCTAAATACCTAATCCACAGAAATAACTTCCATGATTTCCTTATGGAATCCTTTTGAGTCTCCGGATTTGGGAAATCGTCGCTGAGCGGAAATTACCTTCGTTGATCTTCCTTCGCCCGATTGCATTTCCGCTCCGAACGCCATTGAATTGGCAATTCAACATCCCACCGCCATCACCATTTTAGTGAGGGCATGAACTGTAGTCATATCCTCATAGGTAGAGACAAGCATGAAGGCCACAACGCCCCAACGCCCTTCACCCTGAAAGGCTGGCCCATCAAAGGATTCCGGGACAGGTCAAGCCCGTCCAAAACAGCAACGTTGGGTGTATGGAAATCTGTTTGCATGGCAGGGATCTGCAATAGTGGTCGGACGAGCAAAAAAGTCGTCAGACCACAAGGCCAGGCGTAGAGGCGGACTCACCGGAAGTAGCCCCGTGAATCCGGATGCTTCCAGTTCCTGCGGAAGCTGGAAGATCCTACCAGAACCTCATGCCCCGCTGAGCAGAAATTAACTTCCGTTAAGCTCCCTTCGGTCGGTTGCATTTCCACTCCCCCGTCCGGCCCGGACTATAGTTCCGGTCCGGACTAAACGTTGATGAAAAATCCGGGACAGCCCAATGAAATGTCTCAGCCGCAGAGCGGCAACAGTATGGTAGAAAGGAAGTAATACCCCATTCACCCCCAGCCGCATAGCGGCAACATTATTTTTAGTGAGACCATGAACTGTAGTCATACCCTCACACACAATAAACATCGCACCGGTCCGATCCGGAATAAACGTTAATCAGGCTAAAAAGTTAGGTCAAAAAAAATATCGTGTAATGGTAAATCAGAAAATCAGCTTTTATCGGGTAAATCCAAGGGGTTGATCAGGATCAAACCTTTAATTTTCTGAAAATCTTTGATGTTGCGGGTAATAAGTGCCAGATTATGCACAATGGCTGTAGCTGCTATAATGGCATCGGGGAGTTTAATGCGATTTCCCTGGCGTATTTCAATGGTTTTCATTACCACTGTCTCTGTCAGATCAAGAATATTGGCCACATCAAAGAAATCAACAAGAACCGCATAATTATCATCCTTTTCAGGATTATATGACAAAACTTCAATTTTTGTGATAACAGAAGTATTGATATCCTGATTAATGATAGGATTGAGCCATGTAAAAGTTTTCTGTGGATAAAGTCCTGCTAAATAATCAATAACCACATTACTGTCTAAGAGATGCTTTCTTCCCATTCGCTTCTTATCTGATTCAAATGATCATGCAATTTACCTGCGGTTTCTTTTGAAATGGCACCACGAAACCTTTTCGAATGAACTTCCCTGGCCTCTTTTTTTAGTTCTTCAAGATCTTTCAAATCCCTTTGTATTTTTTCCCATGCTTGTATAGGAAGCAGAACCGCACTCTTATTGCCTTTTTTATCTGTTACATATTGGACATCCATGGCTTTTGTTGTTAAATAACTGTAGAATCAATAAATACAGCTTTGATCAAAGTTACGAAATTTCCAGATTCTCCACCAGGATTCTTGTGTAATTATGCAGACTGAGCAGAAATTAACTTCCGAACACCATTGAATCTTTTTTTTGTCCTGTTTGAAAAAATGCTGATGTTTATCGGTTTTGTTGTGCTGACCGTGCCTATTTGACAATATTTTGAATCATTAATTACAATTTTAAGCTATATTTTTCTATTAATATTGCAATTTTAGGCTTATTTTTGTAAATTAAACATCAAAACAAGACAAAGAAATAAGAGGCATGTATAAACGTCAATTAGAATACACTTTGCATAAATGGATGCCTGCCAGGGAAATAATCATTCTTTATGGTGCCAGGCAGGTGGGGAAAACTACCCTGGTGAGTGAATTATTGAAAGACCTCCCTGACAGTCTCCTAATAAATTGCGAAAACACATCGGTTGCGCCCATTCTGGAAAGCCGGGATTTGGGTGCCATGAAAACGCTGTTTGGTTCCAACAGGATTATTGCCCTGGACGAGGCTCAAACCCTGGCAAACATTGGCGCCATTTTAAAAACTATTTACGATGAGCTTCCCCGTTACAAAATAATTGCAACGGGATCGAGCAGTTTTGATCTTTCCACCCAAATCACCGAACCCCTCACCGGCAGAAACTTAAAATTCTGTCTGTATCCATTGTCAGTGGATGAGCTCAGGCAAAAGGACGGCTGGCTACAAGTACTTGAAAACCTTGGTGAGTTGATGGTTTATGGATCCTACCCTGGAGTGATAAACATGGAGCATTGGCAAAAAGAGAAAAAAATCACAGAGCTTGCTTCCGATTATCTTTTTAAGGATTTGCTGACCTTTGAACAGGTAAAAGACTCGGCAAGTATTCGTAAATTACTCAAAGCACTTGCCCTGCAAGTAGGTAGCCAGGTTTCGGTCAATGAACTATCGAACTTTACAGGCTTGAACCGCCCGCTGGTGGAAAAGTATCTCGACCTGCTCCAGAAATGCTTTATCATTTTCCGGCTCAACTCATTCAGCTCTAACCTGCGAAACGAATTAAAGAAAAGCAATAAATACTACTTTTTCGACAATGGAATATTAAATGCATTAACAGGAAATTTCAACCCTTTGCCCAACCGCAATGATATGGGTATTCTATGGGAAAATTTTGTAATCAGCGAGTTTGTTAAACAATACAACAACCTGGGGTTGGAAGTCAATTTCTATTTCTGGCGAACCTATGATGGAGCCGAGATTGATTTGATTGTCGAAAGAAACCAGGAGATCAGTGCATTTGAAATCAAATGGAGCTCCCGAAGAAAAGGAAAACTTCCTGAAAGTTTCAGTAAAAAATACGGGGTAACAAAACTTACCACCATTCACCCTCAAAATCTCCATATTCTTTTTGAAAGCTAATGACAGCAATGCTACCACCAACGTCTCCAACCTTTTAGTGAGGGCATGAACTGTAGTAATACCCTCACGAGCATTGAACAGGGTTTGTCCGGTCCGGACTAAACGTTGATTAAGAATCCGGGACAGGTCAAATCCTGCTCTGCCCAATGCAGTTTGATTCCTAAATGGCAGCCTTGCTTTTCCTGTCCAGATAATTCCTGATGGAAGATATATTTAAAAGCTGCTCTTTTTTAGCTGGATCCAGTCTGATTTCTTTATTTCCGCTTATCAGTGATTCTAATGGAACCCCAAGGTACCTGTTTAATAAAGTAATCATTTTAAGGGTTAAAGGTCTTTTTCCGTTGAAAACTTCAGATACCCTTGTTTTTCCTCCAAATAGTGGGGCAACATCTGTTTGTTTCAAATTCATCTGATCTAATCTGAACTTAATGGCTTCTACAGGATTAGGAGCATCAATGGGATAATGTTCCTGTTCGTATTTTTCCACAAGCAATGACAAAAGCTCTATTTCTTCACCTTCAGGACTTTGGGGCTCAATATCTTTTGCAGTGCTGTTAATCAGCTTGTAAATGTGTTCGCACGCCTGGTCATATTCCTGCTTGGTTTTTAAAATTTTAGCTTTCATAATTTACTGTTTTAGCGTCTATCTCGTCATATTCGGCATGGGTGCCGAACCAAACAATAAAAACAATTTTTAACTTGTATTCAATATCAACTATCAATCGAAAATCGTTCCCTTTAATATTGAATACCACTCTTTTGGAGCTTATTACACTGGCATTTCCATACTTCAGTTTCAACTCATTGGCATTGTTCCATTCCGAATACCTTACTTCATAAATCAAGGCCTTCAGTGACTCCTCTGCCTGCATGTACTTTCTGAGCCTGCAATGCTCTGCCAGTGTTTTTTCCTTAATGATTCTCATGCAATACAAAGATAACAAAAGTTACCAAATGGGGTAACTCCTATCAGCAATAGTGGTCGGACGAGCAAAAAAGTCGTCAGACCACAAGGCTTAGCTTAGTGGTAACTGCCTCTGCTGAGCGGAATTCTTACCTGAAATAGTGGTCAGACGAGCAAAAAAGTCGTCAGACCACAAGGCCTGGCGTAGAGGCGGACTCACCGCAAGTTGCCCCGTGAATCCGGATGCTTCCGGTTCCTGCGGAAGCTGGAAGATCCTACCGGAATCTCATGCCCCGCTAAGCGGAAATTACCTTCATTGATCTTCCTTCGGTCGGTTGCATTTCCGCTCCGAACACCATTGAATTGGCAATTCAACATCCCACCGCCATCACCATTTTAGTGAGGGCATGAACTGCAGTCATACCCTCACACACAATAAACAATACACCCGTCCGGTCCGGACTACAGCTCCGGTCCGGACTAAACGTCGAATAAAAATCCAAGACAGGTCAAGCCCACAGAAAAATCCCAGCCGCAGAGCGGCAACATTATGATAGAAAATGAATGATACCGATTCATCCCCAGCCGCATAGCGGCGGTATTATTTTTAGTAAGTCCATGAACTGTTGCCATACCCTCATCAACGATTAAACAATTAAACCCTCTTTTGTGCCCAAAATAAAATTTTCCTGAAATTAACTTCTTATTAAAATAATTTGGCTTATTTTTACAGCGCTACTGACAGCAAACCTTGTTTCTGCGATTTTCTTTCTCTGAAATCCGCCCCCCATTGCTCTTTCAGACAGATTCCGGAAACAAGCTACTGCCACACCTAAAAGGGAGGGTGTGCTAAACAGTTTTTATATGGAAAAGGGAAATCACAAGGAAAAAATTCTGCACAATGCCCCCTTCGGGTATGCTTACCATCGTATCATACTGGATGATGACGGGAAACCGGTTGATTTTCAGTATCTGGAAACGAACCTCACCTTTGAACGCTTCACAGGGCTAAAAAGGGAAGAAATTACAGGAAAACATGCTTCCGGGGTATTGCCCGGTCTGAAAAAAGATTCTTTTGACTGGTTGGGGGAATATGGGAAAATTGCTTTGGAAGGGGGAGAAAAAGAATTGGTGCAGCATTCTGAAATGTTTCAACGTACTTTCAGAATTCATGTGTATTCTCCTGAGAAATATTATTTCTCCACCATTTTTTACGACATCTCTGAGGAAGTCAATACCCGGCAGAAACTACAGAATACAGAAAGCCAGCTTCGTGATCAGATTGAGGAATACAGTGCCTTGAATGAAGAACTTACCGCAGCCAACGATGAACTCATAAAAATGAACCGGGAGCTGCGCGATATGACCCAAACCCTGGGGGCAACCAACGAGCACGTCAATGCCCTTATCAACTCTATCCCTGATATGATTTTCGTATTTAACCGGGATGGAGTATTTCTGGATTGCCGTGCTCCCGATGATGATGAGCTCCTTATGGATCCTGAACAATTCATCCACAAGCGAGATAAGGACGTGCTCCCTGCTTTTTTGTATCAGTTGAACAGAAAGGCTATAAAGACTGTCCTTGAGAGCGGAAAACCCTTAATATATTCTTACTCCCTCGATATAACAAACCGGAAGCACCATTTTGATGCACGCATGGTAAAAATGGGAAAAGACAAAGTCCTTTCTATCGTGCGCAATGTAACCGAACAGAGAAGTGCAGAAGAAAGAAACCGTCTGCTGCTTTCCATCCTGGAAAAGAGTGAAGATTTTATCGGACTGGCAGATGCTGATAAAAAGGTTATGTTTGTAAATCCGGCAGGACAAAAAATGGTAGGCATCGATAGCGATGAAGAAGCCCGTCAAACAAAAATAGACGAGTACTTTATGCCGGAAGATCTCCCCTTTTTGCGGCAAACCATCCTCCCGGCATTGAAAAAAGAAGGGCGCTGGTCGGGTGAGTTCAGAATCAGAAACCGAAAGACCGGACAGCCCATCCCCATTTTGTATGATTTGTTTCTGACCCGCGATCTCAACACGGGCAAAGTAACCAACATAGCCACCGTAAGCCGGGACATTTCAAAGCTCAAGGAGGCCGAAGCGAAACTGCACGAAAGCGAACTTACCTTCAGAGCCCTGTTTGAGAAAGGTCCCATCGGGGTGGCTTATCACAAAATGATCTATGACGACAAGGGCAATCCGGTAGATTACCTGTTTGTGGATGCCAATGAAGGATATAAAAAACTCACTGGTGTCAACCCCAAAGGGAAACGAGCTACGGAAGCTTTTCCGGGAATAGAAAAGGACCCGTTCAACTGGATTGGCACCTTTGCCAGGGTGGCCCGCGACGGAGAGGAAATCCGGTTTCAGCAATACCTGGAACCCAACAATCGTTGGTACGACTGTGCTGCCTATCAATACAAACCCGACCATTTCGTAGCGGCATTCCTGGAAATCACCGAACAAAAGCAAACCGAAGAAGCCCTGCGCAAAAGCGAAAATACTTTCCGGTTGATTTTTGAAAAATCACCCATGGGTATATTGCAGTTCGATGCCCGTGGAATCGTAACCGAGTGCAATGAATATCTCTGCCATATTATTAAATCCACCCGGGAAAAAATCATAGGCATTGACTTGAAAAGAGTTTCCAATCCTGGCCTGCAAAATGCTATTGATGAAGTGTTGCAGGGAAAACCGTCAACCTGGGAGGGGATATTTCAAACCTTTGTTACCAAAATTAACACCCCGGTTCGGGTGCTGGCCAGCCCGGTATTAAAAGATAACTCCATCGTGGAAGGGGGCATTTGCCTGGTAGAAGATCGCACTGATCAGGTGCAGAAGGAAAAATATGAACAGCAAATTGCCGTGGCAAGAGAATCGGTGCGCTTCAAGCAAAACTTCCTGGCCAACATGAGCCACGAGATACGCACACCCCTGACAGGCATCATGGGTGTGATTGACATTCTCTCGGAAGCGGAACACAGCGCGGAGAAAAAAGAGCATATGGAAATCCTGAAAAATACCAGCGAAAACCTGATGGAGATTGTGAACCAGGTGCTGGATTTTTCCAAGATTGAAGATGGCAAGCTTACCCTGAAAAAGGTGGAATTTAACTTTCACCAATTCTTGAATCAATCCATGCTTTTCTACAAAAAACTTTGCAGCGACGAGGTAAGTATTTCCCATACACTGCAGCCCGACATCCCGGAATTTGTATATGCTGACAAAAGCCGGTTGAGCCAGATTCTCAACAATCTGCTCAGCAACGCCATCAAGTTTACCGAAACAGGAAGCATTCTCCTGGAAGCCAGCATCGTTGAGGCAGAGAAACAAAAATCCGATAAATGCAGGGAAGAAATCATCATCAAAGTTGCCGTCAGCGATACCGGGATTGGAATTGAAGCAGAAAAACTCAAAGGGCTATTCAAGCCTTTTGCACAGGTGGATGACCGCGACATTCGCAAATATGAGGGGACAGGGCTGGGCTTGTCCATCAGCAAACAACTGGCCATGCTGCATGGCGGCACAACAGGGGCAATGAGCGAACCCGGAAAAGGGAGCACCTTCTGGTTTACCTTCCGCGCCGGGAAAGTAGCTGACAAGCCTGTATCAGACCCCAAGCCGCAGGATAAAATTACCGGACCGCTGAAAAACCTGAACATCCTGCTGGCCGAAGACAAAGCCATCAACCAGAAAGTTATTACCATTTTACTCAAACACATGGGCCATCGGGTCACCCTGGCAGGAAATGGCGAAGAGGTAATTAAAATATATAAAACCGGAGCCTTCGACCTTATCCTGATGGACATCCAGATGCCCGTGATGGATGGCGTATCGGCCACCCGCATCCTGAGAGAAAAACATGACAATTTGCCCCCGGTGGTGGGCCTCAGTGCCAATGCTTTCGAAGGCGACCGGGAGAAATACATGGCCGTGGGAATGGACGATTATCTTACCAAACCCCTGCGCAAAGATGCCTTTTCGGAGATGCTGGAACGGGTTTTTGGTAATTAATGGAAATTGGTTAATGAGAAGACGGAAGACCGGAGACCGGAGACGGAAGGCGTGAGACCGGAGACGAGACCGGAGACGGAAGACCGGAGACCGGAGACGGAAGACCGGAGACCGGAAGACGGAAGACCGGAGACCGGAGACCGGAGACGGAAGACGGAAGACCGGAGGAAGACCGGAGACCGGAGACCGGAGACGGGTGAGGCGGGATACGGAAGACGGGCCACCGCTCTAAGTATTGTGGTCTGACGACTTTTTTACTCGTCCGACCACTAACGCAGACGCCCACTGGTGTATTTAATTTGGATTAACTCTCTTCTTATCGGGATGCTTCCAGTTCCTGCGGAAGCTGGAAGATCCTACCACTTTTCTCTTTTCACTTTTCTCTTTTCACTTAAAAAACCCGGATGCTTCCAGTTCCTGCGGAAGCTGGAAGATCCTACGGGCTTTTCTTTCCGCAACCCTTCAGTCACAGGACTTCAGCTACGCTTCAGCCTCTCTCCCAAACTGTCCGAAAATGACCACCCCATGACTCGAATCGGGACATTTCTCCGGTATACCACGTACAACAAAAAGCCTTATTTATCTGTTTTACTGCACCTTACAGATTATGGCATATTTTTTACATATCGAATTCCACAACTTAATCTAATGCCATAAAAATGAACAGTAAACTTACCCCGGAAAAGATTGACCAATGGCTGGAAAAAATCATCAACAACAAAAATGTTTTTGGCGCGGTGATTCACGTGGAGAATGAAGACCGCTCCTTCATACATTCCAGCGCGGCAGGCAACCTGAAGCCCGACAACCTGTATTTTATCGCCAGCGTCACCAAGCTTTATGTATCAGCAGTGCTGCTTAAGTTGATTGAGAAGAAGAAAATCAGCCTCGACGACAAAATCAGCCAACACCTCCCTTCGGATCTCATCAAAGGGATACACATTTTGAAAGGTACCGACTACTCGAACCAGATAACAGTGGGCCACCTGCTGTCGAACACATCGGGCATTCCCGATTATTTTTTCCACAGGCAGTCCGACGGCAGGACTGCTGCCGACCACCTGCTGGAAGGGAATGATGAGCCGTGGCCTCTGGAACGAACCCTCGAACATGTGAAAGGGCTCACTCCCCGTTTCCGGCCGGGAAAAAAGGCCGCCTATTCCGATACCAACTACCAGCTGCTGGGACGCATCATCGAAAATATCACAGGCAAAAGCATCGCAGAAGTTTTTCATTCCTTTATTTTTGAGCCCCTGGGACTGCAAAAAACATACACCTACCACGATGTAACCGACACCAATCCACCCCCCATATGGCACGGAAACAAGCCTATGTGGCTACCCCGGTATATGGCTTCTGTGGGTGTGGAAGGAGGGATTGTCTCCACGGCGCAGGAAACGGCAAAGTTTACCCGGGCCTTTTTTCGTGGCGACTTCTTCCCTGCAGAAAATATCCAGGCCTTAAAGCAATGGAGAATGCTCTTCTCTCCCGGTATGTTTTATTTTGGGATGGGACTGGAAAAACTCTGGATTCCCTGGATAGTATCCCCTCTCAAGCCTGTGGGGGAAGTACTGGGCTTCTGGGGCCAGACAGGCAGCTTTGCTTTCTACCATCAGAAAACCGGCCTCTATCTTACCGGCACGGCAAATCAGCTCAACGGCAAAGGACACCAGGCCATCGGCAACGTTGTTTTCAAGGTGATAAAGGCTGCATTGTAAGCTTTGGGGGCAAATGCTGCTGACTCCCACCACTCTCCCAGATCTCTGAAAATGTCAATTTCTAAATCCCTTAAGGATTTTAACAAATTTGGTTGTAATTTTGCCCATGCTTTTTAGAGAATCTAAAATTCAAGCCATGCACCAAAGTAACCTACCTGCAACCACAACCCATCCCACCAACCCGGGATCTGTTGTATGCAAAAACTGCGACCATCTTTTCGCAGGAAACTACTGCCCCAACTGCGGGCAATCGGTCAAAGATTTTGACAAACCCATACAGGTGTTGTTTATCGATTTTGCCGGCAACCTCTTTGCTTTCGACACAAGGGTTTGGAAGTCGCTTAAACATATCCTTTTCTTTCCCGGAAAGATGGAACTTCAATACACCATGGGGAAACGCAGAAGGTACATGCCTCCCTTCAGGATGTACGTTTTTGCCAGTTTCCTGTTTTTCCTTACCCTGACCTTTGTCACAGGCAGATCCATCCGAAACAACAACCCGGACGCTGCTTTGCAGATAAATTTTAACGAAATCAATGACAAAACCTTTTCGACAGGTATGAACAGTTTGACCGTCAACAATCCGGACCAGCCTCTTCTTCTGGCTGACTCTGTTCTCAAAAGCCAAAAGATAAATCTGCCTCTGCAAGACAGCCTTGCCAGTCATGCCCTTTCCGGGGGGCAGATACCTTACAACCCCATAAAAGACAGCAAGGTAGATATGGAGTCCATCATGAAAAACCCGGAACACTATATGGAAAGGTTTTTCAAATACTTATCCTGGATTCTGTTTATCCTCATGCCCTTCTATGGTTTTCTTCTGTGGTGGAATTTTCGCAAATCGTACCGGTTTATCCTGCCGCATTTCCTGCTCTCTGTCAATCAGCATGTATTCTTTTTTATCCTGATCATCATGATTGTGGGGCTGCAAACTCTTTGGCCCGGCAGGACCTTTAACCCGGAAAAATACCTGTTCTTCGCCTTTCCGCTCTATGCATGGCTGGGAGCCCACAGACTGTACAAAAGGCGTTGGTTTTCCACTACCCTGCGTATGTTAGGGGTAATGTTTTTTTATGGCATCATCGCTATGGCGGCCTCCATTGCGGTATTGTATTTTTCGCTGGTGTAGCGGTTAGGATTGCATTGTATTTTTTAACCCTCCCCCAACCCCTCCCTACAGGTAATGGTCAGTTCGTTGAATCATTCTGACCCACCCCCAACCCCTCCCTTCTGAAATGGAGGGGAGTTCGGGAAGTGCGGATGTGAAAGTTGGGCATTTAAAGAAAGGGACGGTACAGAGAGAATTACCGGTTCTTATCATAGCTCTTAGCAGGGTACAATGCGCTCCCTCCCTGCTGGTAGGGAGGGATGTACGAAGGACAGGGTGGGTCAGGGAAAATGCCCGCACAGCAGTGCGGGCCTACAGGGTTTCAACGCCATACTGCCAAGGCGCACCGCCGTGCGCTCTCTAACGATTCTGCCATTGCGCTGCAACCACCTTCGGGTGCCCTGAAGACCATCCTGCGGCAGCGCCATTTTGTTTTGTTGTCCTGGTGCTACTAAGGTGAATGGAATTTAAATAAGGTTTTTTCTTGTCTTTAATCTCTCCTTGTTTTCCATCAACCCATCTTTTCTCTCGCGCTGTCATCAGCCGTCTGCATCAA
>JAABSE010000078.1 GCA_011390575.1 Sphingobacteriia bacterium | reverse complement strand
TAGGTAAATATAAAACATAAAAAAAGCCACTAACGTTTTGAATGTTAGTGGCTGGTGCTCCTCCTCTTGGATCCCGCAGCAGCGGGAGACCCTCTGATTAATCCCGCAGGAGCGGGACTCTAACCAACTTAGCTAAGGGACCTTGAAGCTGGTTTCCATTCTTCATCTGTTCAAAAATCCTACGGTTCTTTTGTTTTTTGATATATCTTTCCATTTTCACCGCAGCACCTCTATCGGTTCCACATTCAAATAAAGCAACCAATTCCCAGGGTCTGAATTTCTTAGTGAAAGTATTACGCTCAGAAGTGTTATGTTCTTCTAATCTCCTGTAGGCATCGTCACTATACCCCAGATAATATTTGTCAGCAGAAGCAGAATAAAGTAGGTAAATATAAAACATAAAAAAAGCCACTAACGATATGAATGTTAGTGGCATGTGCTCCTCCTCTTGGACTCGAACCAAGGACCCTCTGATTAACAGTCAGATGCTCTAACCAACTGAGCTAAGGAGGAATATTTATTTTTTCTTTATTTTCCTTTGACCCTCTGATTAATCCCGCAGGAGCGGGACTCAACCAACTGAGCTAAGGAGGAATAATTTAAAGAGCTAATCAAAGTGGAATTGTTCCCGTTTTTGACGTTGCAAAATTAGTAAAAATTTTATTCCACAAAAATATTTTTCTCTTTTTTTCTTAATTAACATCAGAATCGTAGGGAAGGATTATTTTTGCATACGCAAAATCATCAATAATCGTTGGATAATCAATGGGTTTTATTTTTTTGCTGACGGGATGGTAAACCATCAATTTTTTTTGTTACATGTTGATTTTTCTTCAAAATACATTTTTCTCAATGCTGAAAGTGACCACCGGCCACCTGTCTGCTCGCTTGTCTGCGATGTCTGATCATGCCCGGTATGGTCTGTTGTTGTTTGTGTTGTTTTTATGGAGTATGCCCACTTTTGAAGGAGGACGCGTTTCGGCTCCTTTTAAGGGACAGAGTGCAATGGCAGGTTCTTCCAGCCTCATGTTTTATTCCGAAGAGGAGCTCGAATTCATTAACCACAAAATTACCCGGCTTCTGCTGGATGAAGGATTTAACGGGAATGTGCTTATTTCACGCTACGGGATGGTTATCTACGAAAAGTCTGTTGGTTTCAGTTCTTTCCGCCATTCAGAACCCATGAATATGGAAACCACTTTTCAGCTGGCCAGCATCTCCAAGACTTTTACCGCTGCCGGAGTGCTGATTCTTCAGGAACAGGGTTTGCTGGATATCAACCACCCGGTGCAAGAGTATATTCCTGAGTTTCCTTACGAAAATATTACCATCAGGCATCTTCTCAGCCATACTTCAGGGTTGCAAAATTACATGTGGATGGTAGAGCGCTATTGGAAGAAGCAGGCGTTGCCCACCAATGAAGATGTGCTGCAGCTTTTTTTGCAGTATCCACGGCCATTGAATTTCTCTCCCGGGCAGCGATTTGATTATTCCAATACCGGGTATGTATTTCTTGCTTTGCTTGTTGAAAGGGTGTCGGGGCAGCGTTTTGCCACATTTATCCACGAACAGATATTTGACCCTCTGGAAATGACCCGTTCGTTTGTCAACGATTTGCACCACCCGGTGGAGATAGAAAACCGTGCTTATGGTTACCGGCAGTCGCGTGGCAGACATATCCGTATTCCTGACGACAAACTCGACGGGCCACTGGGCGACAAAGGAGTATTCTCCACGGCTTACGATCTGTTCAGATGGGATCAGGCATTGCATCGCAGTGAGTTGTTGCCGCCCGATGTGTGGCAGGAGGCTTTCAGCCATGGAAGGCTCAACAACGACTCGCTGATAGATTATGGTCTGGGCTGGAGGCTGCAACGTTTTATCGATAAGCCCATTGTGCACCATCCCGGCCGGTGGCACGGGTTTCGCACCAGTTTCAAGCGGTTTGTTGATGACCACTCGGTAGTGATTGTGCTGAGCAACAACAATCAGGGGGTTTTGCCGGTTATTGAAGGAATCCAGGATATTCTTTATTACGATGAAAAGGAGATATGGATGGCGACCCATTCGGAAGAGGTTGTTTTGCCGGAGGAGGAAGAAGGTTTAGAGCCTGAGCAGGAACAGGAACCCTGAAGAAGAGTCTGTTTATTTGGCACTACTGCTAATTTAGTGGATAAGACTATGTTTTGAAATTTGATGCAGTTTGCCCGTAGACGGAAGTCGGAAGAGAATCCACTTCGGTCTTCTGTCCATACCTGCTGAATCAATGCAACTCGTATATCTTTCCATTAAAAGTGCAGTAGAACTGTTTCTTTTAGCATACAAATTTCCCTGCACCTGAGGGTCAATTATTTTCCGTAAATTTGCTCCTTTTTCAAGCCATAAATAAAATACTACGCTGAATATGGATGTAAAGATTGTGAATAAATCAACCAATTCCCTACCCAATTACGAAACTGAACTTTCCGCAGGAATGGATTTACGGGCCTTTTGTGATGAACCCATCGAATTGAAGCCCCTGGAGCGGGCCATGGTGCCCACCGGATTGTTTATTGAGCTGCCTGCCGGTTTTGAAGCCCAGGTAAGGCCACGCAGCGGGCTGGCAGCGAAAAAAGGAGTTACTGTACTCAACTCGCCCGGCACCATTGATGCCGACTATCGGGGTGAGATAAAAGTGATCCTGGTGAACCTTTCCACGGAGCCCTTTGAGATACAATCGGGAGACCGCATAGCGCAAATGGTGATTGCCAGGCACGAAAGGATCAACCCTGTTGAATCGGAGGTATTAGGCAAAACCGAGCGTGGAGCCGGCGGGTTTGGACATACAGGTGTAAAATAAACCTCAATCTGGCTAAGATTAAGGCTAAGAAAGCAGTATTGATTCATTCAACCTCAACCTTAATCTCAACCTTAACTTTAACCTGAATCCCGCATCCTTTCAGTCGCAGGACTTCTCAAAAACCTCTACCTCAACCTTAACCATAACTACTGAATATTTAAAAGCGAAATTATAAATATATGAAGTTAATTATCCCAATGGCCGGCATGGGTACCCGCATGAGGCCACATACACTTACGGTACCGAAACCCCTGCTTTCTGTAGCCGGAAAGCCCATCGTGCAGCGCCTCTGTGAAGACATTATGGAGGTTTGTCATGAGAAACCCGAAGAAATTGCCTTTATCATCGGCGATTTTGGCAAGGCCGTTGAAGAGCAGCTGCTTACCATCGCGGAAAACGCCGGTGCCAAAGGAACCATCTACTATCAGAAGCAGGCACTGGGTACAGGTCACGCCGTTTTGTGTGCTGCCGATTCTCTGGATGGCAAAACCATCGTGGCCTTTGCCGATACTTTGTTCAAAGCTGATTTTCAGCTGGATGAAAGTCGTGACGGAATCATCTGGACCCACAGAGTCGACGATCCCAGTGCCTTTGGAGTGGTAAAAACAGATGCTTCAGGTGTAATTTCCGATTTCGTGGAAAAACCGCAGACCTTTATTTCTGACCAGGCCATCATTGGTATCTATTACTTTCGCGATGGGGAAGCCCTCAAAAGTGAACTTCAATACCTTGTGGATCATAATGTTTCAAAAAAAGGGGAGTACCAGCTTACCGATGCCCTGGAAAATATGCGCAAAAAAGGAACCCGCTTTGTAACCGGAGATGTAGTGGAATGGATGGATTGCGGCAACAAGAATGCCACGGTGCATACCAACCAGCGTGTTTTGGTAGATGAGCAAAACCTTTCGCTGCCACATACTATCGTGCAGGAAAATGCAGTTATCATTCAGCCCTGCTTTATTGGCGAACATGTTGTGTTGAAAAATGCGGTGGTGGGTCCCTACGTTTCACTGGGAGAAAACAGCCATATAGAAAACTCGGTGATTGATAACAGCATCATAGGCAGCAATGCCAGGATTCATTCGGCTGTGCTGACCAATACCATGGTGGGCAATCATGCGGTATGGGAAGAAAAACCTTCAGAGCTCAGCCTTGGAGATTATTCCCAAATCGTAAGCTGAAGATTTAGTACCTTTAATCTGTCTTTTAAGGAAGCGTAAGGGTATGAAAATCCGGTTGTTTATATGACCGGATTCATATTTATAAACAACAGAATTCATGAAGAATAAAATTTACTTGCCGTTACTGTTCCTGTTTCTGATACTGGCGGCCTGCAGCAGCAAAAAGGAAGTGGTCAGCGAGCCATTCAACCCTGATACATTGGAAGAGGTGAGCCAGATAGAACAACTGGAAAGTACAGCCCAGCTCATTGAAGCAGGAAAGCAGAAAATGCTGGGGAATAATTCCCAGGCTCTCTTGTTATATGCGGAAGCGGTTAAGGTAGATCCCCGCAACTCTGCAGCTTACTACGAACTTGCAAAGCTTCATGCCCAGGAGGGTTTCGTAGAAGACGCTGAAGAATATGCGATAAAAGCCGTAAGACTCGATCCCGACAATAAGTTTTTTAGTTTGTTGCTGGCAGATGTATATTTTCTGCAGAACGAAAATGAAAAAGGTTTTGAGGTACAGGATGAACTTGCCCGCAGATTTCCCACCGATATGAATATTCAAATCAGCAAGTTAAGTACCTTGCTGTATCTTGAAAAATATGATGAAGCCATCGCCATGTTTGAACACATTGAAAATATCAGTGGGTTCAACAACGAACTCTCGCTGCAAAAGCAGCGGATTTTCATGGAAATGAACAGGCCTGATCTTGCCCTGCAGGAGGCGCGCCGCCTGGTATCTTATTTCCCCGGTGAGCTGGTTTATCTGGAGTTGCTGGCAGAGTTGTACAGAGAAAATGATCAACCCGAAGAAGCCTACAAGGTTTATCACCAGATGCTCGAAGCAAGGCCCGATTATCCTATGGCCCGCCTGCTGCTGGCCGATTATTATACCAATGCAGGTGAAGATGAAAAAGCCTACGAAGAATTAAGCCAGGCTTTCAAGAGCCCCGAACTGGAGATAGATGGTAAGGTAAGAATTATGGTGTCTTATTATTATCTGAGTGAAGAAGACAGTACTTACCTTGAAAAATCCTACCAGCTGGGGGATATAATGCTCGGGGTTCACCCTGATGAAGCCCAGGCACATGCTGTGTACGGAGATTTCCTTTTCAGAGATGAAAGATATGAAGAAGCCTGGGAGAAATATCATGCTGCCGCTTTGATTGACCCCTCTGAACTGGGTTACTGGCAGCAGGTGCTTTCCATTGAAGCCAGGCTGCAGGATTATGAAAGCATGCTCACTACCTCCGACAAGGCCCTTGAATACTTTTTTGAGCAACCAATCATTTATTTTTTTAGCGGTCTGGCCCATTACCAGCTGGAGAACTATGAAAAAGCATTAGCTTCTTTCCAATACGGTATTGATTTGGCTGTTTCTGAACCTGATTTGCTGGGTCAGCTTCATACACTCCTTGCCGACACTTATCATAAACTGGAGCGTTACGAGGAGTCGTACAAAGAGTATGAAAAAGCGCTTGAAATTAATCCTGACGATGCCTACGCACTCAACAATTACAGCTACTACATGTCTATGAGAAATGTGAACATGGAGAAGGCCCGTGAGATGTCGGCCCGTTCCCTTGAGCTGGAGCCGGACAATGCCTCTTTCCAGGATACCTACGGCTGGATTAATTACAAAATGGGCGATTATGAAAATGCCCGTATCTGGATCCGAAAATCACTGGACAATTCAGAAACCCCCAATGCCGTGGTGCTCGAACATTATGGCGATGTGCTTTATAAGCTGGGAGAGAAGGAAGAAGCACAGATATACTGGAAGCAGGCTCTGGAGCAGGATCAGGAAGAAGATGATGTAGAAGGAGTTTCAGAATTTCTGGAACAGAAAGTAAAAGAAGGTACGTTGATTGAATAAGGGCTCTCAAGAGAGCATTGTTTGAAAATATGTTTTAATTAAGAATTCAAAGATTATTCCGGCTTATGCGTTTTAAAAATCATTTATCTGTATTGCTCCCGGGTCTTTTGTTGCTGCTGAGTGTTTCAGGATGTCGCGGTCCCCGGGAGGTGGTGCCTGAAGTAAGGCCCCTCACTACCGCAGATATTGCGCTGATGGAGCTGCACAACAACCAGGCTGATTTTGATTGGCTCAGTACCCGTTTTTCAGGAAGTGTAGAGTGGGAAGAGAGAACCCATTCCATTGCCGGGAGTATGCGTATACATAAAGATTCTGCCATCTTTATTTCCCTGGCTCCCATTCTGGGTATTGAAGTTGCCCGGGCTTTAATTACCCCCGACAGCGTGAAACTGGTCAACCGGCTTGAATCAACCTATTACATGGGTGATTTGAAAATCCTCAATTCCATGTTCAATGTGGATGTTGATTTTTATCAGCTGCAGGCATTGCTCACCGGTAATGACTTTCCTCATTTTCGGACAGATCAGTTTATCCTTGATGAGGATCCGCAATGGCTCAGACTCTATGCCGATAGCAGAAGCCGCAAGTCGGGAAAGGGGAAGTCTATTCAGCAGGTTATTACCCTGGATCCCGAAACCATGCTTATCAGGACCAATATCATGGAAGATGCCCAAACCGGTCAGGCACTGAGGGCTGATTACAAGAGATACGAAACCGTGGGCGGTAAAGCGCTTCCTGTTGAATTGCAACTGCTTTTTGCTGACCAGTCCAACCGGTCGAACCTGGAAATGATTTTTAACCGCACCACCATTGATGAACCCCAGAATATGCAGTTTTCTGTTCCATCACGTTATACCCCGATACGTCTGACAGATTAATCCAACAGTATTTATGAGCGGAAAAATCTCTTTATCATCCATGCTGACTTTTCTGCGCCCCCTGGCTGCAGGAATCTTTGTTGTTGTCCTAACCTTATGGACCCATCACCTCCCTGCACAGGATCGTGAAGAAATGGAGAGAGACAAGCGTCGGATTGAACAGGAAATTGTCCTGCTGAATCAGCTGCTGAAAGAAACCCAAACCACCGCTGAAACAAACCTGAACCAGCTGGTAATCATCAATAACCGGATTGGTTCCAGGCAAAATCTCATTGCCAATATCAACAATGAAATATCTTTTATTAACCGACGGATTGCTGAAACTACCCGCGAGAAGGAACAACTGGAAACAGAGCTGAAAGAGCTCAAGGAGTCTTATGCCCGTATGATTTATTATGCCCAGCGCAATCGCAACTCATACCAGAGGATGATGTTTCTTTTTTCCAGTCGTGATTTTAACCAGGCTTACCTTCGTTTGAGGTATCTGCAGCAACTTACGCGTCATCGACAGGTCCAGGCCGAAAAAATTGTGGAAACAGCAGGCAGGCTGGAAGAAAACATTATTGAGCTGGAAACCCGCCGTGCCGAACAGCAGTTGCTCCTGGAAGAACAACGGGAGGAAATGCGATTGCTCACAGAAGAGAGAGAAGCGCAGGCAAATAACGTGGAACAGCTGAAACAAAAGGAGCAGGAACTGATGCAGCGACGCAAAGAACAGGAACAGGCAGCAAGGCAGTTGCAGCAAGCCATTGAAAGGGTGATTGCCGAAGAAAGGAGGAAAGCCGAAGAGGCAGCCAGGGCCGCCGGCCGATCTGCAACAGATGCTTTCAGGCTTTCGCCGGAAGAACAGCTCATCTCCACCAACTTTGCCGAAAATAAAGGTAAACTGCCCTGGCCCCTGGAAAGAGGGATCATTACAGGAGCTTTTGGTGAACAACCCCATCCTGTTTTGCCGGGGATTAAAATTGTGAACAACGGGATCGACATTTCCACTACCCGCGGTAGCCGTGCCAGGGCTATTTTTGAAGGTACCGTAGCCCGCGTATTCCCCATTGCCGGAGGATATGCCGTTATTGTGCGCCATGGCGAATATCTTACGGTCTACTCCCACTTGTCGGAAGTGTTTGTGAGCAACGGACAACGCGTGGATGTCAGGCAGGATATCGGACTGGTAGCTACCGATGACCGGGAAGCCAAAACCTTTGTCAACCTGCAGGTGTGGCATGGCAATGACAAGCAAAATCCTGCCGACTGGATTACAAGACACCGATAAAAATAGTGTTACTCCGTATTTTCTGATATTATTTTCCTAATTTTGCCCTTACATCTTTAAACAAGAAAATCATGAACACCGCATTTACCATACTGGCTATGATTGGGCCTACCGAGATTATTATTATCGCTATCATTGTATTATTACTTTTTGGGGGTAGAAAAATTCCTGAACTCATGCGTGGACTGGGAAGAGGAATGAAGGAATTCAAGGATGCCCAGAAAAATGATAATGACAACGATACGGAATCCAAAAATGAAAAATAGGTTGCTTTACAGGTAAATTCTGTGCAGTAAACTCTTGGTATCCTACCGGATAAATCTTCCGAAAATTCAGCGTATTACGTATTGCCTTATTGGATTATAATCTGTTGTTTTGCAATAATACAGGCTTAGGTGCATTTGTTATTGCTTTTTTGTGCTGCAGTAATATTTTACCCAACGTAAAGTTTTTTTCCGGCAGAAAGGTGGATGTTTTTTTTAAGCCATAGAAAATAACTGAAGGATAAAACCTGTTATTACTTTTTGCGTAAAACTATTTTGTTACTCATGTTACTCAGCCTATTTTAACCATCTTCATCTTTTTTTAGTTATGTACAAAAGAATTTTTGCCTCAGCATTCATATCTTTATTTTTCATCAGTTTTTCACTTTTTGCATCAGGTGAGCAAGCATCGGTCGACTCCTTAAAATCTATCGGCCAGGGAGAGTTTACGATTGCACCGGACGATCCTGTCGTTGCTATGCTCGACAGCCTGGCCCTGCTGACGGTATTTCAGAATATAGAAAAAAGAAAAGAAGATGTGGAAAATCTGAGCAGTTTCCCTGTAGGATTTGTTCCTGAATACAGTGATTCGGTTTATAATGAAAGGTTTAAGGAACTGAATGCTTATTCTACCATTGAATTTGTTTACAACCCTTATGTAAAAACTTTTATCAATCTCTATGCAAACCGGCGTCGTGAACTCACCGAAAGGGTCATGGGGCTGGGGCAGCTGTATTATCCCATTTTTGAAGAACAGCTTGACAAGTACAACCTGCCGCTCGAGCTGAAATATCTGGCGGTTATTGAATCGGCACTCAATCCTGTGGCCCGCTCAAGGGTAGGTGCTACCGGTTTGTGGCAATTTATGTACGGTACAGGGAAGATGTACGGGTTGGAAGTTAACAGTATGGTGGATGATCGCAGTGATATTTACAAATCAACCATTGCTGCTGCCGAGCACTTTGTAGACCTTTACAAAATCTATAACGACTGGAACCTGGTGCTTTGCGCTTACAATGCCGGACCCGGCAATGTGAACCGGGCTATCCGCCGTGCCGGAGGAGTAAAAGATTTCTGGGCCATCAGGCATTACCTTCCCAGGGAAACCCAGAACTATGTGCCTGCATTTATGGCTGTTACCTATGTGATGGAAAATGCCCATGCCCATAACCTGTATCCCAATCCTCCCATTTATTCGCATCTTGATGTGGATACAATGATAGTGAGTAAGCAGCTAAGCCTGAGAACGGTAAGTGAATTTCTGGATATCCCTCTGGACCACCTGAGATATCTTAATCCTACTTTTCGTCAGAATATCATCCCTCATAATGAACGCAATCCATACTCCCTGCGACTGCCACGCAATTATACCGGTCTCTTTATTGCCAATGAAGATACCATTTACAACCATCGCACACCGGAGCAGATTCGCCAGGAAGAACTGGCAGCCCAGATGGCTGAAACGACCACCCATGTGGTTCGTTCCGGAGAAGTGTTGGGCTCTATTGCCCGCCGGTATGGAACCTCAGTAAGAGAAATTCAACGACTGAACAACATCCGGGGAACTCTTATCAGGCCCGGTCAGCGCCTTATTGTTCGTGCACCTGCCCGTCCGGCTACCCAACTGGCAGCCAATACCAATACACATGTAGTAAAAAGAGGGGAAACGCTGGGCGTAATCGCTTCCCGCTACCGGATTACCGTTACAGATATCCAACATTGGAACAATCTTTCCGGAACTGTTATTCGCGCCGGACAACACCTGGTAGTGCGCCGGCCTGAGAGTATGGAAAATGCTGCGGTGGCTGAAACGGAATCTTCGGAACCGGAAGAAACCAATGATCAGCAGACGGGAGAATATTTTTATTACGTAGTCCAGCAAGGCGATACTTTGTATGATATTGCTGCAAAATATGAACACACCAGCGTTGAAGAACTCAAAGAAATCAATGATCTGAGCACAGATGACGGTCTCAACCCCGGTCAGAAAATTAAAATTGCTGTTGAACCGAGCTAAAATAGTTATGTCATCTGTTAGCTGGCGATGTATTGCGCTTTTCGCAGAAGCTATCAATGCATACGCGGAAGAGGCATCTGAACGAATCAATCAAATCTGAAAAGATAAAAATCCAGAGAACTGATTGATCTTTTTGCTCAGTTATAAGCATTAAAATGCAGAAGGTTAGGTATTCTTAGCCTTCTGTTTTTATATTCAGGCTGATAATTCAACGTATGTTTTATCGTTCCATTATTTTGTTGAGCTTGTGGGGCTTTTCTTATACCCCGTCATCTTCCTGCTAAAAAAATTAGTACTTTTGAAAGGTTAAGACAATATTGTATATTGTTTTGCTGTTTTTATATAAAATAACCCAAAAACTATGGCGATGAATAAAATAATAATTCTTTTATTGGCGATAATAGCTGTGGCTTGTACTTCTGAGGGACCCAGGAAACCTTCCGCCAGTGGAAAGTCAGGCGAAATGCTTGTGGTGATGAACGAAGCCCGCTGGGAAGGTAGCGCCGGGGAATTTGTGAAAGATGCATTTATGGCGAATATCCCTACACTGAACCAGGCTGAACCACAATTCAATCTTTTTCATGTAGAGACTTCTAATTTTACCAAATTATTTGAAACCCACCGCAATATTTTTATGGTGGAGTTTGATGCTTCCCTTGAAAAAGGCTCTATTGAGGTGCAGAGAGATCCCTGGGCCTATCCACAGATGGTTATCAGGGTAAAAGTACCCAATGAGGAAGTGCTTCAGCGGATCATGGAAAATAACGACGCCTCTTTTATTGACTATTACATCAAAACAGAAAGAGAAAGACTGATCAATGCCTATGGGCGTATGATAAATCATCAGGCAAGAAATGAAGTCAGAGAAAACCTGGGGCTGGATATTACCGTTCCCGAGGGATACTTTGTGGCCAAACAGGAGGAAAATTTTGTCTGGCTGCGACAAACCGGAACAAGAGAAGAGCTGGAGTTGGGTGTGTTGATAACGGTTATGCCTTATAATCATCCCGATACTGATTTTAACCATCAAATCATACGCGAAAGGCGCGATTCCATTACAAAGATCCATATTCCGGGCACCTTTCCTGACACCTATATGATTACATATCCCGACATCCCTCACATTTACAGGGAGATAAACTTCAACGATATGTATGCTGTGGAGGCCAGAGGTTTCTGGAGAGTGAAAGATGACTTTATGGGCGGACCTTTTATCAATATTACTTTCGTAGATGAAAAAAACAGCCGGCTTATCAATCTCGACGGTTTTGTATACGCTCCAAAATTCGATAAACGCGACTACCTCCGCCAGGTGGAAGCTTTGATGTATAGTGTAGAAGTTTTCTCAGGAGAAGAGGAGCAGGAGGCTCCAGATGAAGCATAATCCCAATATGTAATGATACGCGGCAGGAGGAAAATTAATCAATTTTCCTCCTGTTTTAATTTCCGGCCTCTCACATCCAAATTATACAGGTACATTAAGCGGAACAGCCTTTTATTATGATGCATGCTTTTAGATGGTAATCCAATAGAAAAACTTGCACCGCTTAATTTGTTCTTCTGCTGGTGATTACTATCAAACAGATTCTTTTATGCCTGAGCAATTATACTGTATTGTATGGGTTGGGATAAGCTGGTGTGTTTTTGTAAGGCATTCAGCAACAGATTGTGAATAAAATTGTTTTATCATTATTGTAGATAAAACATCCTGTTTTAGGGATGTTTAATGAACATTTAAACTCTAAACCCTTAGCAAATTAACTGTATATGCAAAACGCCTCTTCTAAAGGGAGTTACGGGTTGATAATTTGTTACATTTGTTTGCTTTAGGTGATTACCGTGAGGTTATTTGTCATCTGATAATCTTTTGTCCATGATAAAATTACTCCTGGTTTTTGGGTTTTTGATAATAACGTATCCTTCCTTTTCTATTCAGGGAAATACTATTTCTTATAGCGATAGCCTTGAATTGCTTCTGGAAGAACATAAAGAGCCGGATGTAAGAAAAGTTAGCCTGTTAAATCAACTTGCATACAGTTTAATTGATACAGAGGCCGAAAAAGCCTATGAACTGGCCGGAGAGGCATTGAAACTTTCTGAGACGCTTGAGTATGATCAGGGCAAAGCTTATAGTCATTGGTTATTGGGTTACTATTACAGCTTTAAGGAAAACTATGAAAAGACAGTTAGTAATTATACCGATGCGATTGAATATTTTGAGAAAATAAGCGACCAGCAGGGCCTGGCCAATTCCTATAACAATCTTGGAGGGGTTTATCAAACAAGAGGATACTATCAACTGGCACTGGAACAATACTTCAAAACACTCTCCATATATGAAAAACTGGGTGAGGAAGAGGGGATGGCCGTGGCATACAATAACATTGGATTGATATATCATTACTTTGGGGATTTACCCAGGACAAAAGAGTATTATCAAAAATCACTGGAAATAAGTGTTCAGCTAAATGATAAATCTGGCCAGGCTTTGATTTACAACAATCTGGGAACCATTTACCAGGAAAACGAGGAATATCACATTGCAAAGGATCACTATATGAAATCATTGCAATTGTATGAAGAAGTCAACGACTCTCTCGGAATATTATTGGGAAAGCTTAATGTGGGAAGTATTCATACAGCAATGGGTGAATTTGATCAAGCTCTTGATCTGCTTAGCAATGGTCTTGAAATGAGTATTGGTTTGGATGCAAGATCATACGAAGGATGGTTTTATCTTGAATATGCCCGGCTATACCAAGCAAAAAATCAGTCACACGAAATGCTTTTGTATAGCCAGAAAGCATATGATGTGGGAAGTGAAATCTCAGATGCCGAACTCATTGCGGAAAGCTCCTGGCTTTTATCCAATAATTTCGCTGAAACAGAAGATTACAAGCAGGCCTATGAGTATCACATGATTTATAAATCCTACAATGACAGTTTAATTGATGTTGAAACTATCAGAAGAGGTATCGGCCAGGAATATGAGTACCGTCATGAAAGAGAGCTTGAATTGACCCGGATCGAACAGCAAATGAGGGATGTCATGCTTCAGAGTGAGATAAAAAGACAAACATCTATTCGTAACATACTGCTTGTAGCCTTTTTAGTGGTGATAATATTACTGATAGTTATTTACCGCTCCTATCGAAAAAACAAGGAAGCCAACAAAGCGTTGGAACACCAGAAAGGTGAGATTGAAGAAAAGAGGACTATCCTGGAAATACAAAACAAAGAAATATTACAAACCAATGAAGAATTAAATGCTTTAAAGCAACATCTTGAAGAGCAAAACAGCAAAATTAAAGAAAGCAAGGATAAATTCGATGCCGTTCTGACGGCCATACCTGATTTGATGTTTGTTCAAAACAAAGAAGGTGTTTTTCTTGACTATTTTGCCAACAGAAATGAAAATCTTCTTTTGCCACCAGATGAAATCATTGGAAAAAGTATGCATGATATTTATTCGCCGCATACTGTTAAAAAATTCCAGAAAGCATTTGATAATTCCCGGGAGAATAAATCTGTTGAATTAGTGGAATACGCGTTGGATCTTCCTTTGGGTGAAAAGTTTTTTGAAGCACGAATCGTTCATTTTGAAGGCGATAAATATTTAAGTATTGTCAGGGATATCAGCGACAGGAAATTAGCTGAAAGGGAGCAGGAAATAAAAGAAGGACTTCACAAAAAAGTATTGCTGGCAGAGGAGTCTCTTCGTTTTAAGAAGAATTTCCTGGCCAATATGAGCCATGAAATTCGTACCCCACTTTCCGGCATTCTGGGTATGGCTGAGATACTTTCTAATACACCTCTTGATGAAAGTCAGACTGATCATGTGAACACTATTGTGCAGTCTGGAGAAAATCTCAGGGAAATCATAAATATGGTGCTGGATTATTCAAAAATTGAAGCCGGAAAATTAAACCTGAAGAGAAAACCCTTTAAATTCAGAAATATTCCCGGTAATGCAGAAAAATTGTTTAATAGCATCTGTAAAAAACCTATTGTCTTTAGTCAAACCATTGATTCTGAGCTACCTGCTTTTATCGAAGCGGATAAATTGCGTATAACACAGGTTGTGAGCAACTTAATCTCCAATGCTGTAAAATTTACGGAGAAAGGACGGATTGAGTTTTTGGCTGAACAGATATCCAAAGATTCAGTTTCCGGGCAAATTGAAATAAAGATTACCATTTCCGATACGGGAAAAGGAATAGCAAAGGAAGCCATTGATAAACTGTTCCAGCCTTTCTCACAAATTGAAGATATCGATACGCGTAATTTTGAAGGAACAGGATTAGGTCTGGCTATATGCAGAGAAATTGTTGAGTTGCATGGTGGCAGAATCGGAGTGGATAGTACGCTTAGCCAGGGAAGTAGTTTTTGGTTTACCTTTCTGGCAAATGTGTCCGCAGTTGATCCAAATAAGCAAAAGGAAAAAATTAAATTACCTGCAGAGAAGAAAGGAAACCTGCGGATATTGCTTGTAGAGGACAAAAAGGTGAATCAAAAAGTAATAACTTTGACATTAAAGGCATTGGGACACCAGGTAACTATTGCTGAGCATGGACAAAAAGCCATTGAGATTTTTCATCCTGAAAAGTTTGACCTGGTGATGATGGATATTCAAATGCCTGTAATGGACGGAATTACTGCTACAACCATTCTCAGGGAAAAATATACCAAATTACCTCCTATTGTGGGTTTAAGTGCCAATGCATTTGAGGGAGACCGTGAAAAATATATGGAACAGGGACTCGATGAATACCTTACCAAGCCTTTGAGTAAAAGGGAATTTAAAGAAGTAGTCGAAAAATTGTTTTCACATTAGTACATGAAAATGGTTAGTCTTTCATGGTACACAAAAAAAGGCCTCTTCTGAATGAGAGGCCTTTTCTGTTGTATATCTGTGACTCCGGAGGGACTCGAACCCCCAACCGACAGAACCGGAATCTGCTATTCTATCCAATTGAACTACGGAGCCTTTGGGAGTGCAAAATTAGTAATTTTTGAGTTTGAACCTTCATATTTGTTTCCCTTTTACCGAATTATCTGAATTTTATGGCTCGAAATTCCTTCCCGGGTCTGTACCTGCAGGATGTAAATGCCGGTATTCAAATCCTGAAGCTCAATTGAAGTAGTACGGGTGGAACCATCCATTACTTTTATTTTGCTTCCGCTCAGTGCAAACAGCTGTATCTGATGGATGGGGAAGGGTGATTCGATGTAAAGGCTTGTGGTAGCAGGATTGGGGTAGACAATGATCCCGCCGGGATGAACCTGCGGTATGCTGTTGTCATCTTCCTGAAGTATCACTTTCTCGGTTATGTCCTGGTTTTCCACCAGCACCTCTCCCGATTCGGAGAAATATCCTTCACGCGACACGGTGTAAGGATACAAGCCGGTAACAATTCCTCCAAAGATATAGTGTCCGGGTCCATGGCTGGTTCCATTCAGGTTTATTGTTGCATCCTCTAATGCATTTCCTTTGTCATCCTCTACTTCAAATGCAATCTGGTAATTGTTAATGGCAAAGATGGCGTGGATGGAATGGCCTTCTGTGATATTTTCGAAGGTGTAGCTTTCTGCCGGTCCTGTGCTTTCTCCATCTACTATCACATTTTCAATAAAGTATCCATCATTGGGAGCAATGGTGAAAGTCTGCGATGCGCCATGTTCCACGGTGATTTCCCCGGAAGGGGTGATGGTTCCGTTTTCTCCGGCGGTAGCGGTGAGGGTGTAGGTTTGAATGGCAAAAGTGGCGTGAATGGTGTGGTCTGCTGTGATATTTTCGAATGTGTAGCTTTCTGCCGATCCCACGCTTTCTCCATCCACCAGAATATCCTCAATAAAATATCCTGCATCGGGAGTAAAGGTGAAAGTCTGCGATGCGCCATGTTCCACGGTGATTTCCCCGTCAGGGGTGATGGTGCCGTTTTCTCCGGCTATGGCATTGATAGTATAAGTTTGAATGGCAAAAGTGGCGTGAATGGTGTGGTCTGCTGTGATATTGTCGAACGTGTAGCTTCCCACCGGTCCTGTGCTTTCTCCATCAACAACTACATCTACAATAAAGTATCCTTCTTCGGGGGTAATTGTGAAGGTTTGGGATGTGCCGTGCTCCACTGTAATTTCCCCGGAAGGGGTGATGGTACCGTTTTCTCCGGCGGTAGCGGTGAGGGTGTAGGTTTGAATGGCAAAAGTGGCGTGAATGGTGTGGTCTGCTGTGATATTGTCGAACGTGTAGCTTCCCACCGGTCCTGT
>JAABSE010000077.1 GCA_011390575.1 Sphingobacteriia bacterium | reverse complement strand
TGAAGCGAAATAATCCGGAAGCTTCCAGTTGCTGTGCAAGCTGGAAGTTCCTCCGGTCAGGAACTGGAAACTCCAAAGGATTTCCAGCTTCCGGGTTGATATAAAAATTTGTAAATGATGCGTTAATGGTGTAAATTTACATCACAATAAAAAGTTAAAACTTATGATCAGACAAAGTATATCATTTACAGAGCCCAATGACGAATGGCTGAAAAAACAGATTGAGAGTAAGGAATATTCCAGCAAAAGTGAACTTGTTAATGATTTGATCAGACAAGTCAGAAAACAGCAAGCCCAGATTGACTGGATTCGGGCTAAACTTGAGAAAGCAGAAGAGGGCGGTTTTACCACCGATAGTAAGGAGGGAATTTTAAGCCAATCAAAGAATTTGCTGAATGGCTGAGTACTGGATTTAAACCAGAAGCTTCCAATTCCTTCGGAAGCTGGAAGTTCCTCCCACCAGGAACTGGAAACTCCGAAGGATTTCCAGCTTCCGGGCTAATTTCTTATCTTTGTATTAGCACATAAAACTTAACCCAATGAACATTTTAGAGAAAAGAGACTTCATTCATAGTCACTTGCATCAACTGGATGAAGAACTTGTGAGTGAATTATACCATAAGATGTATTCTTTTATTAAGGAAGAAAATCCTGTGCTAGGTTATAGTGCAACTGGTAAACCCATAGAAAAAAAACAATTTATTTCCGAATTGAAAGAGGCGGAAAAGCAAATTGAACGTGGGGAATATACCACCATTGAAGATTTGGAAGAAGAATCCGAACAATGGTAATGCAAATAAACAGGGTAATTGTTTCTCATAAAGCCAGAGCCTCGCTGAGGGAGTATTATGAATACCTCAGACAGGAAGTCTCAGAAGAAATTGCCCGGCATGTAAAAAATGGCATTCTTGAAAAATGTAAATCCCTGAAAAACTTTTCAGGCTATTCCATTGAAACTTACCTTGAAGACGAACCCGTTGAATACCGCTCGGTATCAAAATGGAACTACAATATTATTTATAAAGTGGAAAATGGTGAAGTGAGGGTGCTAAATATAATACACACCAAAAGGCATCCTGATAAACGTAAAAATTTCTGATTATTCCAGAGCGGAAGTTGGAAGTTCCTACCACCAGGAACTGGAAACTCCGAAGGATTTCCAGCTTCCGGGTTTGAAGCGAAATAATCCGGAAGCTTCCAGTTGCTTCGCAAACTGGAAGTTCCTACCCAAACCGGAAGCTTCCAGTTCCTTCGGAAGTTGGAAGTTCCTACCCCATCGATCCAAAACAGAAATGGGAACAACTCTGTTCGAATTGTTCCCATTCACGTCGGAAAACTTGCGTTTTCTTATGTGGCAGGCTACTGTTATTGTGGCCGGCATGCATTCGCAGAATGCGAACATTCATTGATATGCAAACCCTGAACACGCTGGTAGCATCAACTAAGATACTATCATTGTGTTGTCTGCAGGAAATACCCGGAGGCACTTCTTTCCAGACAAAAGTGTCGTTTCATAAGAACTTTCAGAGGTTTTCAACTGTCTTTCTGCGATTTCTTCTTGCCTCCCCTTCCTTTCGGAATTCTGTGGCTTTCCGTTATTGCAGTTTTTCAGAAGAAAATTTTCTCAAAGCAAACCCTAATCAACCCGCAGGTCTTTCGGATTTCAACGATGCGAAAGGGAAACATCCTTAAACAATACATCTGCGCGAACGCAGGATGTTTTGATGAGGACTTTTCATCTTGCCAGGTTGCGGAGAACCGGCAGTGATAAAAACAAGGTTTATCCTTGCATGCTGTCTTCGACTCAATCTCTTAAAGAACGCTGTGCGAGGTTTAAGTTATTGACCGTTTTCTCATCAGAACGGGTTTTACAACCTGTATCATCAGAAAGCGCGGACTTTGGCTCCTTTCAACAAGCAAATCTTTCGATTTGTATGATCCGGTTATTGTTTCAACTAAGAAATAACAACTTTCTCCTTGTTTGGGGAGCGGCCTTTTATCGCTCACCTGCTGAAACAAATATACACCAATAAAACCCTGTAAGTCAAGCTTTTTTCTCTGTTTTTGTTCACGCTGTTTCAACAGGGGTTTTCAACAATTGTTAATAATGCTGCAAGACTTGTCAAACGCATGTTTCAATTGTATTTTTCTGTAAAAGCCAGCAGTTATTAACAATTGGCCGATAAAAGAAATCAACAAAAAATATAAAAATATGACGTGAAAGATGTTCTTAACAGTTGTTAATTTGGGTCTAAAAAAAGGATAGTGCAGGAAAACAGGAATTTTGAAACAACACAACTTACCCGGGGTAGGATTGAGAATAGGAATTTAAATACCCAACGTTAATCTTTTCAAAAAAATCGTTTACAACCCTCGTAGTGAGTTGATTTTCGTATTTTTGAGCCGTTTAAAAGGTTTGTTGTACGATAGGAAAACCAAGCCTGAACATATTTTAACCTAAATCCCTTAAATCAAGTATTGTTATGCAAAAATTGATATTTACATTGAAGGCCATGCTTTTATGTATGGTTTTGCCGTTGATGGTATCAGCTCATGAAGATTCGCGTTTGATGCGTTTTCCTGATATCAACGAAGATTTGATTGCATTCGTCTATGCCGGAGATATCTGGACCGTGGATGCCAATGGTGGTGACGCCAAAAAACTAACTTCCCACAAAGGACTTGAGTTGTTTCCTAAAATTTCTCCCGACGGCAAATGGATTGCTTTTTCTGCCGAATACACCGGCAGCCGTCAGGTATTTGTAATGCCGGTTGAAGGGGGAACCCCGCAGCAACTTACCTGGTACAACGATGTTGGGCCTATGCCACAGCGTGGTGGCTTCGATTATGTAGTGCTGGGCTGGACTTCTGACAGCCAGAAGGTCCTTTTCCGGGGCAACAGAACAGAATATGGTGAACGCATGGGACGCTATTACCTTGTAAGCCTCGATGGCGGACTGGAGGAAGAACTGCCCATTCCTTACGGCGGCTTTGCTGACCTTTCGCCCGACGACAGCAAGCTGGCTTTCGTGCATATTGACCGCGAATTCCGCACCTGGAAGCGTTACAAAGGTGGAAGGGCTTCCAATGTTCACATCTATGATCTGGAAAACAATACTTCTGAAATGATTACCGATTGGGTGGGTACCGACCATATCCCCACCTGGTATGGAGATAAGATTTACTTTACTTCTGACCGTGATTCATGGCTCAATGTGCACAGTTATGATGTAAACACCAAAGAAACTACCCAGCTCACTTTCCATGATAATTTTGATGTGATGTGGCCTGCAGGTAGCAACGGACAGCTTGTTTACGAAGTGGGTGGACACCTTTACAAACTTAACCTGGAAACCGGAAATGAGGAAAGGGTGGTGGTAAATATCCTCTACGATAATGAAAACACATTGCCTTACTTCAAAAATGTAAAAGACAATATTCACAGTATGGCGATTTCACCCTCGGGCAACCGGGTGTTGTTCGATGCACGCGGAGATATTTTTTCAGTGCCGGCAGGTGAGGGTACCATTCATAACCTTACCAATACCCAGGGTGTAAGAGCAGTGTATCCTACCTGGTCGCCTGATGGCAAATGGATTTCCTGGTATAGCGATGCCAGCGATGAGTACGAAGTATACCTGATGGAAAACAAGGAAGGGGCAGAACCCCGCCGCATTACCTCAGGTTCACAAGGTTGGAAATACCAAGCCGAATGGTCACCCGACAGTCGCTATATGGTATTCTTTGACAGAAGCATGAAGCTGCAGTTGCTCGATGTAAATACGGGTGATATCCACGTGGTAGATGAGCCCCGTGCCTTTGAACTGAGAAATTACACTTTCTCCCCCGATTCGCGCTGGATTGCCTATACCAACAGCAACAGCAACGATCAGAGCTCCATCTGGCTGTATAATATAGAATCAGGAGAACGCAACCGTCTGACCGACCATACTTTTTCTGATGGCAATCCTGTTTTCTCAGAATGTGGCCACTATATCTTCTTTACTTCCAACAGGGATTTTAACCTGGCTTTTTCTTCTTTCGAGTTCAACTATCTCTACAATAATGCAACCCGTATTTATGCCATTTATCTCACCCATGATTCTCCCAGGCTTTTCGAGCCCAAAGAAACTGTGGAAAACGCAAATGGTGATGAAGAGAAAGATAACAAGAAAGAACAGATCGAAGTGGACTTCGAAAATGCCGATCGTCGCATCATCGCTTTTCCGCTTTCTTCTGGCAGCTATTGGGGACTGCAGGCTGTGAAAGACGGACTGGTGTATTTCAATGATGAAGGAATGAACCTTTACAAATACAAAGAAGAAAAGAATGAGGTTATCATGAGTAGTATCCGCAGTGGTACCGTTTCTGCTGATGGAAAGAAATTTCTCTATTCGCATGCAGGGGATTATGGTGTGGCAGATTTGAAACCCGGGCAAAAAGCAGGCGAAGGCAAATTAAGCCTTGATAACCTGGAGATGCGCATAGAACCCCGCAAAGAATGGGAACAAATCTTTCGCGACGGATGGCGCATTTACCGCGATTTCTTCTATGTGGGCAACCTGCACAACGTGGATTGGGATGGTTTCTATGAACGCTATTCTCAGATGCTGCCTTATGTAAATCATCGCTTTGATCTGGATTATATGTTTGGTGAAATGATTGCCGAAACCAACACCGGTCATGCCTATGTTGATTATGGTGATTTTGAAAGGGTAGATCGCATTGAAAACGGTTTACTGGGTGCTGACCTTACAGCCGATGAAGGGAGCAGCCGCTTTATCATCAGCAAGATTTACGAGGGAGAAAACTGGAACAGTAGCCGCCGCTCACCCCTTACCATGCAGGGGATGGACATCCGCGAAGGAGATTATCTTATTGCCATAGAGGGCAACAATGTAACCACTGCAGATAATCCGTACAAGTTTCTGGAAAACCGTGTGGATGTGGCTACCCGTATTACCGTTAGCAGCCGCGCTGATGGCCGCGAACCTCGCACCTTTACCGTGCATCCCATCGCCAGTGAAACTGAACTGAAATACCTGGATTGGGTGGATACACGTCGTGCCATGGTAGATGAACTTTCCGACGGACGAATCGGATACATGCATGTACCCAATACTGCTGTGGAAGGAAACCGCGAGCTGAACAGGGCCATGTATGCATACCATGATAAAGAAGCACTGATCATTGATGAGCGTTTCAATGGAGGAGGTTTTATTCCTGACAGGCTTACTGAGATGCTTACCCGCGAAACCCATGCTTACTGGCATCGCCACGGGCTTGACCCCATGCGTACCCCTGCAGTGGCACATGATGGGCCCAAGGCAATGCTTATCAATCAGTATGCGGCTTCGGGCGGAGATGCTTTCCCCCATTTCTTCCGCCAGAAAGACCTGGGAGTCATCATCGGTACCCGTACCTGGGGAGGATTGGTTGGTATGAGCGGAAATGCCCGTCTTGCTGACGGTGGCTATATCGGTGTACCCCGTTTTGGTATCTATAACCAGGAAGGCGAATGGATTATTGAGGGTATTGGTATTTATCCTGATATTGAAGTATACGATGAACCCCACCTGGTGGCCCGCGGACAAGACCCATCCCTTGAAAAAGCAGTGGAAGTGTTGCTGCAGCAGCTGGAAGAAAATCCGCCAAAACCCTGGATAACCCCCGAAGCTCCCGATCGTTCGAAATGGATTGAAGTGGAGATAGAATAGGTTGAGGCTGAGGCTGAGGGCGAAGCCCGAAGTCCCGCGAGCGGGAGTGATGCGGGATTAAGGCTGAGTTAGAGTTAGAGATATTGGCCTGAACTTATCTTAAACTTTAAAGGCATATAAGAGCGTTTTTAAAACGGTCTTATATGCCTTTTTTTGTGAGGTCTGGAGTCAAATAGGTAGGGGTTATGTTTTGGGGCGCAGGCTTAGCGGAATTTGTAATTCCGCCCGAATGCTAAGGTTTAATGAGTGGGAAGTTAGCGAAGCTATTTGCCGCTTAACGGGAGAATTGTGTAATGTGTTGACTTGGTTTATAGTGAGGACATAACCTGAAGTCATACCCCCACATGCATTAAACGAAGGCTCAGCACTAAAACCCAATGGTCAGCGTAAGTCCATTTCCGGTCAGTCCGAGATTGGTGGTGGTTTGGGTAAAATTGAGCCGGTGATTGTATTGAATGGCAAATTTGGTGAGATCGAACAAAAACAGAAACGCGCCCTGCAAAATGACGGACTGCCCGTATCCTTTGAGCAAGTCGTGGTGTTTTTCGCTGTTGCCGGCAGCATGTATCATCCAGGCGCCACCGGCCATGTAAAGAATATCCAGCCCGGCGTTGATAAGGTAAAGGTTTTCGGTTCGGATGTGTTTGCGCATCATTTCACTGTCGGAGAGGAGCGTGAGGTTGGTGCCGGCCATGTCCAGCAGGGCATAAGTGGCAATTCCGGCATTCACGAGGTTCCAGGCAGCGTTCATCTGGTGGAAGTATTTCTGCACCCCGTCGTAGCGTATCCATCCAAAAGTGCCGGTGGCCATATTGGCCAGGGCCCATCCCCCAAGGAAGTACATCCCTGATTGGTTGATGTTGAGCGATTGTGTATAAAAGTCCTGATGGGTCTGCGCATGGGCTGCGACCCATAAAAATGAAAACAACAAGCTAAAGAGTATGGTTTTGCGCATGGCTGAAAGGATTAATGTACTGCGAATAAACGGATGACAGGATGTTTTTGTTTATTGCAGAAGGATGAAGCAACCAGACTTATAAGATGAACGAGTTTATTTCTTAAAAAGAAGGCAAAGATTTTCTAATTTTGACAGCATAATAAATTATGTATGGGGTTGTAAATCTTTTGTAAAACAGGTTTTTAATTTCACTGTAGTATGGAATATCATATTGTTTTCGGTACGTTGGTATTGGTATTTGTCCTTTTTGCCTGGGGGCGCATTCGTCACGACTTCGTGGCACTGATAGCCTTATTTATTTTGGTTATAGCCGGTAGTGTGGATGCGGCAGCGGCTTTCAAGGGTTTCGGGCACCCGGCGGTGATTACCGTTGCTGCTGTGCTGGTCATCGGCAAGGGGCTGGAGTTTTCTGGCTTGATCGATTTGCTGGGCAAGTGGGTGATGAAGATAGGAGATAATCTTCTTTTGCAGGTACTGGTGCTTTCGGTGCTTGTCGCCGTGGCTTCTGCCTTTATGAACAATGTAGGCGCCCTGGCCATTATGATGCCCATTGCTATACACATGGCCCGCAAAAGCGGCAATCCTCCGTCTTATATCCTGATGCCCATAGCATTTGCTTCACTACTGGGGGGTATGACTACCCTTATTGGGACTCCCCCCAATATCATCATTGCCACTTTCCGGGGCGAAGAGATGGGAGAGGCTTTTGGAATGTTCGACTTCAGTCCTGTGGGAGTTACGCTGGCTTTGGCCGGTATTGTTTTTATCGTGCTGGTGGGCTGGAGGCTGCTGCCTAAACGGTCATCAAAGAAATCAGACAGTGAGCTTTTTGATATCGATGATTATATTTCAGAACTGGAGGTAACTTCCGATTCAAAAATCAAAGACAAGAATCTTAGGGAACTTGAAGAGAAATCAGAGGAAGAGATTCAGATTCTGGGGCTGGTAAGAAATAACAAGAGGATTCATGCCCCGGAGCGGGAAGAAATATTTCTGGAAAAGGATATCATCATTGTGGAGGCCGACGCGGAAAATTTGAAAACTTTTATGGAAAATACCGGGCTGAAGCTTGTGGGGGATAAAAAATTCAGAAAAGATGCTGAGGGTTCGGATAAGATTGCTGTTACGGAGGCCATTGTAATGGCCGACTCCAATCTGATAGGTCGTTCGGCAGCCCACCTGCGCATGCGCAGCCGCTATGGGATAAACCTGCTGGCTGTAGCACGCAGGGACCAACGGATTCATCGCAGGCTCGACCATATAGTATTCCGCGTCGGCGATGTGTTGCTGTTACAGGGCAGAGAACACCTGCTTAACGATACGATTACATCCCTGGGATGTCTGCCCCTTGCGCAGCGAGGGCTGAGGCTGGGATATAAAACCACCATTCCCACCGCACTGGGTATCTTTGTCGCATCCATCATTACTGTGGTGGCAGGATTGCTGCCGGTGCAGGTTGCTTTTATGATGGCAGCTGTGGGCATGGTACTCTCCGGGGTGTTGCCCATGAAGAATGTTTATACCAGCATCGACTGGCCGGTGATTGTTCTGCTGGGAGCCATGATTCCAGTGGGGGTAGCACTTGAAACCAGCGGCGGGGCCGGGGAAATTGCAGCACTGGTGTTACAATTGGGTAATGCTTTGCCGCCCTGGGCAATGCTGATGATTGTCCTCGTTGTTACCATGTTTTTATCGGATATTATAAACAATGCGGCTACGGTAGTGCTTATGGCTCCTATTGCCATCAGTGTAGCTAATGGACTGGGTTTTTCTGCCGACCCTTTTCTTATGGCTGTTGCCATAGGCGGGTCATGTGCGTTTCTTACTCCTATTGGTCACCAGTCCAACACCCTGGTGATGGGCCCGGGAGGGTATAAGTTTACCGATTACTGGCGCATGGGTTTACCCCTGGAAGCAATCATAGTGGCTGTGGGTGTGCCCATGATTATGTGGATATGGCCTTTGTGAAACAATAATCTGGTATTGAAATTGCGTGATTCCGATGGCTGTTAGGCTGAGAATAATAGTTTTAGTTTTCCTATTTTTGTTCTTTCTAAAACTATAAAGCTTATTATGGAAAAAAACGGAGACCCCAAACTATACGCCCTTCTTGAGGAATTAGGTATTGAATACCAGTATTATGAGCATCCACCAGCTCCCACCATTGAGGAAGCTGTAAAATACTGGAAAGACCTGGACGCCACCCACTGCAAAAACCTGTTCTTTCGCAACCATAAAGGAAACCGGCATTACCTGGTCATTCTCGACCACAGGCAGGAACTCAATATCCGCGATTTGGAGCAACGCCTCAAGCAGGGCAAACTCACTTTTGCTTCTCCCAAACGGATGATGAAATACCTGGGCATCACTCCCGGCTCGGTTAGCCCGCTGGCGCTTATCCATGATACGGAAAAGCATGTACATGTTTTCCTGGATGCAAGGTTGAAAGAAAGTAGCAGCATCAGCTTTCACCCATGCATCAACACCGCTTCACTAGTGATAACTTACGAGGATTTTTTGAAATTCCTCCATCACCAAGGAAACAGTTATGAATATGTGAAGCTGTATGATGAATGACTACTTGGTTGTCAGGGGAACTCAATCTCCGGCTCATCTGCGTCTAGTCCGCGGTTGATAAAGTCGTTGAGGGGTTTGACTTTTTTGAGTATTTCCACCACCTCGTCGATTCCCCGCGGGTCGGACAGCCATTTTTCGGGCAATGTTCTGGACGCAGTAAAACTTTTGTATTTCAACAGCTCAATCGCCGGATGGTCTGCCTGGAATCCTTTGGGTGGGCGGGTAAGCCGAAATTTTTCATCCTTATCAAGCCCGTTATAGGTTTGGGAGAAATCTTCAGAAGCAAGAATTTCTTCCAGGTCTTCAGGGAAAGCTGAAATTTCAGCCCTGATTTTTTTCAATGCTTCACTGCCGGGCATATAGATTCCTCCGCCGGCAAATGAGCCTGCCGCTTCATCCAGGTGTACATAATAACTGGCATACTCCATCTTCTTACCATGAGGGCTCATAATAATGCTCAGATGGGTTTTGTAGGGCGTTTTATCTTTAGAAAAACGAATGTCGCGGTTGATGCGAAATGTACAATCTTTTATCTGCAAGTGACCCAGGGACGGGTCAAATTTTTGCATTTTGTGCAAAAGCTCGCCCACCAGCCGGTGGTAATCCTTTTTAACATTCTCGTATCGTTTTCTGTTTTGGTCGAACCATTCTTTGTGGTTGTTTTCTCTCAGTTCGCGAAAGAATTCAAGTGTTTCAGGATTGAGCATAAAAGATGTATTTGATATTATTACCACTCAGTGTGCTGATGAATTGTTATTTATTATTTGGTGAGACTAAATTAATTAAAACCGCGAAAATAAAAACCATCAAAATTAGTTTATTTACCTCTTTCGCCTGACCGCTTTTGATGGAGGTAAACTGGCTGTTAAGGTGAGCAAATTGCAGGATTGAACCCGCTTTTTAGAAGTTTTATTGCACTTGTACAGAGATTTACCTGATTTCTAAAAATCAAGGTAAATGCT
The DNA here is from genome assembly GCA_011390575.1 of Sphingobacteriia bacterium. Lineage (GTDB taxonomy): Bacteria > Bacteroidota > Bacteroidia > Bacteroidales > UBA7960 > SKVR01. Next base: position 6,663 of record JAABSE010000077.1, on the reverse strand, counting down.
TGTATGCGTGAATATTACGACATGCTGATTGCTTGCTATCACGTTTACGCATCAATAAAAAAACAAGTAAAAACTATAACAAACGAACCCGAAACTATAACGCTTTATGGTGTAATTGTTCACACTTTTGCAAACCACTATTCTCCCGCAATTTCTGCGGAATGTAAAACAACTAAAACTATAAAGAATGAAAAAAAATAAGGTTGTAACAATCCTTGCCCTCGCTACTATTGTAATTTTTGCAAGTTGTAATAAGGACGAGGATCCTGATCTGAATTCGCAAATAATACCAGTACAAACTGTTGTACAGCCAAATGTAACACTTGGAGCAACAGCTAATCTTGCCATTCTTGCAGGTGAAGCAGTAACCAACACAGGAGGTACAGTAATTACCGGAGACCTTGGCTTAAACCCCGGCACTTCAGTAGGTGGATTTCCTCCCGGAATATTAAATGGTACGCTGCAAATTAATACTGAAACTGCCATTCAGGCCAAACTTGATTTAACTGCTGCATACAATGATGTAGCAGCAAGAACATCCACTGATATAGTAACATTATCGGGCAACATGGGAGGACTAACCCTAACCCCGGGACTTTACAAATCAACCTCTTCCCTGGCAATCTCTTCCGGCGACCTGACATTTGATGCAAAAGGAGATGAAAATGCAACTTTTTTCATACAAATTGCATCTTCGCTAACTACTACTTCGGGGCGTCAGGTCATTTTAAAAGGTGGAGCATCTGCTGCCAATATTTTCTGGCAGGTTGGAAGCTCTGTTACATTTGGAACTACCTCTGTTTTTAAAGGTACTGTGATGGCTATGGAGTCAATTACGTTCAATACCGGTGCCACGCTCGATGGCAGAGCTTTTGCCCAATCAGGTACTATTGTAATGGAAGCAAACACAATAGTGAAACAATAAAAAACAATTATCCTTTTTCCCGGTTGGGAAAAGGAGCAAATTATCCCTTCTCATCCCTGTTATTCAAAGAGAAGCTTAAAAACAATAAAACAACCTAAAATTTAAAAAATGAAAAATTTTAAAAGTATATCCCTGATAGTATTGTTTTCAATGCTGGTTTTTACAGCCTGCGACAAAGATGAAAACAAACCAATTTATGAAGCGCCTACTGTTACTGAAACAAGTCCCGTTCATGATGCTCTGGAAATATCGGTTTCCAATACAATTACCGCATCTTTTAGTGAAGCAATGAACGCTGCAACTATTAATACAGAGACTTTTACATTGATGGATGGAACTACTTCAATTTCCGGAGTGGTAACTTATGAAGATTCAAAAGCAATCTTTACTCCTGCTGCTAACCTGGATGAAAATAAAGTTTTCACCGCAACCATTACTACCGGAGTAAAGAGTATAAATGATGTATCGCTCGAAAGCGACTATACCTTTAGCTTTACCACCGGCAATACGCCCGATATTATTAACCCTGAAGTAAGTTCAACTGTACCTCTTGACAACGCAACAGGTGTCAGCAGAAATCAGGTAATAAAAGTACATTTCAGTGAAGAAATGAATCCTTCAACCATAAATTCAACAACATTTTTGCTGAAAAACGGTGCAACTGTAGTGGAAGGCTCAGTAGCTTATGTAGGAACCATGGCTACTTTTACTCCTTCAGAATTTCTTCTGGCAGATGTTTTTTATACAGCTACCATAACTACCGATGCTGAAGATTTAGCCGGAAATTCTCTTGTTGCAAATACAGAATGGACATTTAAAACCGGTGGAACTGCATCAGTTCTGGGAGTAGTCGATCTTAAATCAGCATCCAATTATGTAATTCTTGCAAAGTCAGCAATAACCAATGTCCCTACATCTGATATAACAGGTGATATAGCTTTAAGTCCTGCTGCGGCCTCTGATATAACAGGTTTCGATCTGGTTGCAGCCGGAGATCATGCTACTTCCAGCCAGGTAACAGGAAATATTTTTGCCGCAGACATGGATGTTCCTACACCCATAACGCTTACCACGGCAGTGGAAGATATGATTACTGCATACAACGATGCAGCAGGTCGTCCTTTTCCTGATTTTACTGAACTGGGAACAGGAGACCTGGGTGGTAAAACACTCTTGCCCGGGCTTTACAAATGGACGAGCTCAGTTACTGCACCAGCAGATTTTACAATAACTGGTGGAGCAGATGATGTTTGGATCTTCCAGATCTCAGGTGATCTTTCCTTAAGTACTGCAGTAAAAATTGTCCTTAGCGGTGGTGCTCAAGCCCAGAATATTTTCTGGCAGGTTGCCGGATCAGTTGAGTTGGGTGCAACATCTCATTTTGAAGGTGTGATTATTTGTCAAACAGGAATTTCATTGCTTACAGGTGCTACAATGAACGGTAAAGCGTTAGCTCAAACCGCAGTAGTTCTTGACAGCAATGTGGTATCTGAGCCGTAGATTTTTTTTGAAAATAAATAAAATTCACATTTTATTATAATCCGAAGTGCAGGAACTCAATGTTTCTGCACTTTGTTGTTTTAGGGTTAGCTCATGTTCTTTTCCTGAATCCATTTGCGGCACGATATTAGCCTGAACTTACATACCTTTACGTGAACCGGCATTTCTGAAATGTTCAGAATAGCTGCCAATAAATCATCCCTTCCCCCTAAATTTTAAAAATTAATGAAATTACATATAAAGTACATGGTAAGCCTGCGATGCAAAACGCTGGTTGAGGAGGAGTTGAAAAGATTGGGTGTTAAATCTCAACATGTTATTGTTGATCTGGGATTGGTTGATATTTTAGAAGATATAACCGAAGAACAGAAGGAAACTTTCAGAATCAATTTGCTGAGATCAGGATTGGAAGTGCTTGATGAAAAAAGGAGTGTACTGATTGAAAGAATAAAGGATGTTATAATTGAGATGATCCATTTCAGGGACGAGTTGCCAAGGGCCAATTATTCAGATTATATCAGCGAAAAACTTGGTCTTGATTACAATTATTTATCCAATATTTTTTCTGAGGTAAAAGGAACAACAATCCAGCAATTTATCATCTCGCATAAAATTGAAAGAGCAAAAGAAATGCTGTTATATGGAGATTACAATCTTACTCAAATAGCTCACAAGCTAAATTATAGCAGTGTAGCGCATTTATCTTGTCAGTTTAAGAAGGTTACAGGTCTTACGTCCTCTTTTTATAAACATTTGAAGAGTCGACGTCAGGAACTACTTTCCAGTGTTTAAAATGATTTACTGAAAAAGTACCTTTTACAGTATAGGTCAGCCAGAACAAAGCCGCATAACTCACTTCTCATGTAAACCTAACCGGCTTTGATTTCGTATATTGAGAGACGTGCATCAATTAATATTTTGAATGTGGTTTTTTACGGGTATTAGTGTGCACTAAGCCTTAAAAAACAGTACCTTTAGAAAAAAGACTGTATGCCTCTAAATCAGACTCCTGCCAAAGAAGATTTGGTCTACAAGCAATTCCTCGATGCATTGATCAAGGGTGATCGCAACCAATGTTCGGGCATCTCCAATGCATTGCTCGAAAGTAGGGCAACGGTGCAGGATGTTTATGAGGATTTGATCAGGAAAGCATTATACGATATTGGTGAACTATGGGAGCAAGGGAAAATAAGTGTTGCCACAGAACATATGGCTTCTGCCATTTCTGAAGCACTGATCAACGAGTTTTATGCGAAAATTATTTCAGGCCAAAAAATTAACAAAACTTTAGTGGTGGGGTGCGTGGAAAACGAATACCATCAAATCGGAATTAAAATGGTGGCCGATGTTTTTGAAATGAATGGGTGGAATGCCCATTTTCTGGGTGCCAATACTCCCACGCAGGAATTTGTTCAGTTTGTGAAAGAAATACAACCTGATATGATCGCTTTGTCTTTAAGTCTTTATTTTAATTTGCCCTACCTGGAGAAAATGATTCAGGCTATCAGGGAGGAGTTTCCCGGGCTTTTTATTCTGGTTGGCGGTCAGGCTTTCAGGCATGGAGGCAAAGAGGTAATAAAAGCATATCGTAACATATCGTATCAACCCGATTTAAAAAGTGTTGAGTTGTTTATCAGGAAAATCAATAACAATGGATAGGAATTTACTTCTGGAAAGTGCGGGAAAACTGCAGCAGGTCAGTAAAGAGGCCTCACGCGAATATCAGGACAAGGCACAATTGCTTCTTTCGGGTATCAACCGGCATATGCTCAACCGGCAGGATATAGAAAAGCTGGTGGGTAAGGATAATATTGAAATGATGAGAGACAACCATGCCAATCACCTGCGTTTTATGTCTTCAATTTTTCAGCATCACAACAGCGAAGTACTGGTGGAAACCATATTATGGGTGTTCAAAGCCTATAGAAGCCGAGGTTTTACCACCAGCTACTGGGCAGCACAGGTAAACTCCTGGATTACCATTTTGAAGGATGAGTTGTCAACAGAGAGTTTTGAACAAATTTTACCTTACTATACCTGGATACAGATCAACATTCCTGTATTTGTTAAGCTTTCACAGGAAAGTCTTGAACCCCCATTTACAGCTCATTAGTTATGCAAAAAGACCTTTCTATACTATTTCCCGATTGGTCAGATGAATTAAAGGCAACATTGTTGCACAACAATTCGCTTTGCATTGCCTTGTTTTCTGCTGACAAGTCATTGGTTTTTGCCAATCCGGCCATGACCTCTCTCTTCAAGGAAGAAGAACCCTGGAAAAACATCCTGAACCCACGGTTTGAATCGCTGGCTGCCTCAACCGGAACCGGCACCCTTGTATATTCAGGGTTTCTGACCATTGGTAGTCTTTCTACTGTGAATGCTTCCATACAGGCAGAAGTTTATAAGAAAAACGGAGAATTGCTCATTATTGGCGGGGTAGATGCCAGTCAGCTGGTCAGTCAAAACCAAATCCTTCATGATCTCAACCGCGATATCAGCAACCTGCAGCGGCAGCTTCTCAAGGAAAAGCAGGCCCTGGTCAATACTCTTAACAAACTTAATGAAGCCAATACAGAACTCCGGGATTTGAATACCACCAAAGAGAAGCTATTTTCCATCATTGCCCATGATCTGAGAAATCCATTTGTTGTGTTGCTGGGTTTCAGTGAGATGTTAAAGAAAAATGTACATCAACTCTCCCCTGACAAGATTCAGCAATATGCGAACAACATTTTCAATGCATCTGAGAATACCTATAATCTTGTAATGAATCTGCTGGAATGGTCGAGATTGCAGAAAGGGTTGATCAATCCAACTCCTGAAAGAGTTAAGCCCGGTCAGTTGATAGAAGAGGTTGTATTGTCGTGCGAACAACTTTATAGCTCAAAGCAAATTCATTTGATTACTCATGTAGATTACGTAAGCTACATGCTGGTGGATAAGGAAATGTTGAAGTCTATACTAAGGAATCTGCTTACCAACGCCATTAAATATACCCAGGATCAGGGAAATATTACGATTTCAGTACAAAGGCAGGATGATGATTTGCTTTTTGTAGTTTCAGATAGCGGTGTAGGAATTGAATCTCATTTGCTGGATACTATTTTCAGGCTGACCAATCAACCCTCCAAAACCGGAACAAAGGGTGAAAAAGGTTCCGGGTTGGGATTGACTTTGTGTAAAGAATTTGTTGAAAAGCTGCAAGGGAAGATATGGGTCGAAAGTGAACCTGGTAAGGGAAGTGATTTTAAATTTACCATTCCCCTTGGCACAGCAGACCTTTAATAGATGGGTTGGATCAGTACACAATCGTTGTTGCCTTTAAGAACCCCCGAAAAAAGCTGCTAAGAATTGCAATGTTTTGCTGCATGGAAGCAAAGACTTTTCGTACTTTTGCGCCAAAAATAGCTTATGCTGATTGTTGCTGCCATTATGCTGGCCGGAATGCTGGCCGGTTATCTTTTGAGGGGAAGGAAAAGAATTCTCCGCATCAATTCCAGAATGACCATGTGGACCATTTACCTGTTGCTTTTTTTTATGGGCATGGTTATCGGTCATGATGAGTATATCATGCAGCAATTGCCCGAACTGGGATTCATGGCTTTCATTATCACCATCATGGCAGTGCTGGGCAGTGTTTCGATGGCCTGGATGCTCTGGAAATTAATGTTCAGAAAGGAGAACCAGGGATGAGGGGCAGTTTTATTATTCTCGGGTTTTTCATCGTGGGGATTTTTGTTGGACAGTTCAACCATTTTCCTGAATGGGTAAGTCCCGACCGGTATAGTACCTGGGTGCTCTATTTGCTGATGTTTCTTATTGGCGTAGGAGTAGGGGCAGACAAAAAGGCCATGAGAACCCTCACAACCTTCGACCTGAAAATATTCATGGTACCTGTTTCTACCATTGTTGGCACTTTGCTGGGCGTCTCGCTGATAGGGCTCGTGGTGAGAGAGATCAGCATTACAGAATTAATGGCAGTGGGTGCCGGTTTTGGCTATTACAGCCTTTCCAGCGTTATCATCACCGAACTGCATTCGGCTGAGCTGGGGGTGATTGCCTTGCTCTCCAATGTGATGCGTGAAATTATCACCCTTCTTTTCGCCCCTTTGCTGGTTAAAGGTTTTGGCAAACTGGCACCGGTTTCTTCCGGGGGTGCCACCAGCATGGATACCACCCTTCCCATTATCAATATTACTTCGGGTAAAGAATTTGCCCTTATCGCATTCTTTCAC
>JAABSE010000076.1 GCA_011390575.1 Sphingobacteriia bacterium | reverse complement strand
CCTTTACCCATTGGATGGTATATAACCTGCCGTCCAGTTGTCATGAACTGGAAAAAATTATTCCCATTCAGAAAAATCTGGATAACGGTGGTATCCAGGCAAAAAATGATTTTGGAAAAATTGGTTATCGTGGACCTTGCCCACCGAAAGGAGAGGAGCACCGCTATTTTTTCAGAATTTTTGCCTTGAAAAAGAAATTACCCCCTGAGTCTATTCACAGTGGTACGGATTTTCATGAGGCTTTGAAGGGCTTGATTCTCGACAAAGCTGAATATATGGGCACTTACTACAAAAAAACCTGACAAAACTGAGTTGTTGAATCAATGGCTTCGTGAAAAGTAAGGAGAAAAAAAGAATAATTCAGGGATGCATTTATTGCTTTGCAATGCATCTCCTGTTGCTGCTGTACGACGTTTTATGCTTCTTACAGCAAGCTGCGCCTTTTAATTAGGATACAATAAAAAAAAATTTTATGAATAATTATATTCGATTTTTTAGCGACTTAACCAACCAGGATACTGCTGAAGTAGGAGGAAAAAATGCCTCTCTAGGTGAAATGATAAGCATTCTCCAACCCAAAGGTGTTCGCATTCCCGCCGGATATGCCACCACAGCTACCGCTTATTGGGATTACCTGGAACATAATGGTTTACGTGAAAAGCTAACAGATTTACTCAACAAGCTGGATAAAAAGGAATTCAAAAACCTGAAACAAACCGGCCAAAAGGCACGCGAACTGATCATGAAAGGAGAATTTCCGCCAGATTTGGGCAAAGCCATTAAAAATGCTTATAAAGAGCTTGAGCAAAAAGAAGAAGTGCTGAGTAGTGTGGCCGTCAGGAGCAGTGCTACGGCAGAAGATTTACCTGAAGCATCATTTGCCGGACAGCATGATTCTTTTATGAATGTGAAAGGGCCGGAAAAAACCCTGGAAGCCTGCAAAAAATGCTTTGCCTCACTTTTTACCGACCGGGCTATCCAGTATCGTGAGCATAATGGCTTTGATCATATGAAAGTGGCACTATCAGCAGGCGTACAGAAAATGGTACGCTCCGACAAAGCTTCGGCAGGCGTAATTTTCACCATTCTTCCCGAGACTGGCTATGAGGAGGTAATCTTTCTGACCGGAGCCTGGGGCCTGGGCGATAATGTGGTGCAGGGAGCAGTTAATGCCGATGAGTTTCACGTTTTCAAACCCTCTTTGCGTAAAGGATTACAGGCCATCATTTCCAAAAAAACCGGCACCAAGGAAAAAACCATGGTGTATGCCCAAGGCAGTAAAAACAGCAAGGCCACCACAAAAAATGTAAAAACACCTGTAAAGGACCGTCAAAAATTTGTACTTACCGATGAAGAAATAGAAAAACTTGCCGTGTGGGCCCTTGAGATAGAAGACCACTACGGCATGGCCATGGATATAGAATGGGCCAAAGATGGTGAAAGTGGTGAACTTTACATTGTACAGGCTCGTCCTGAAACGGTCCATAGCAGCGGGGAGAAGTCAAAAATAAAAGAATACCGGCTGAAAGGTGAAGGCAAGGTGCTGGTAGCCGGTACTGCCATTGGCGAAAAAATTGCCAAAGGAACAGCCCGCATCCTCAGTTCTCCTGATGAAGCCGATAAACTGAAGGAAGGAGATGTGCTAATCACCGAAATAACCAACCCCGACTGGGACAATGTAATGAAGAAGGCTTCTGCCATTGTTACCAACAGTGGCGGACGCACCAGTCATGCAGCCATTGTGGCCCGCGAACTGGGTGCCGTAGCGGTGGTGGGTACCGAAGATGCTACTGAAGTTATAAAAGACGGGCAGCAGGTTACCGTTTCCTGCGCTGAGGGAGATAAAGGAAAAATCTATGAAGGAGCGCTGGAATGGGAAGAGGAAGAAATAGATTTTGACAAATATGATGAGCCTGAAACCGAAGTGATGCTCATTCTGGCAGACCCTTCCATTGCTTATTCCTACAGCAGTTACCCGGTTAAAGGGGTAGGGCTGATGCGACTGGAGTTTATCATCAACAATGCCATACAAATCCATCCATTGGCACTTTTGCATTTTGACAAACTCAAAGATCCTAAAGCAAAAAAGAAAATAGAAAAACTAACAGCAGCTTATCCCGGAAAGGAGGGTTATTTTATTGAAAAACTGGCCCAGGGAGTCGCTGAAATTGCTGCCGCTTTTTATCCCCGGGATGTGATAGTGCGCATGACCGATTTCAAATCCAATGAATACGCCAACCTTATTGGGGGAAAGGAATTTGAGCCTGATGAAGAAAATCCTATGCTGGGGTTCAGAGGTGCCTCCCGGTATTACAGCGAAGAATACAAGGAAGGTTTCAGGATGGAGTGTGAGGCCATGAAAAGGGTACGGGACGAGATGGGTTTTACCAACGTGAAACTGATGGTGCCGTTTTGCCGCACCGTGGAAGAAGGGAAAAAAGTAATCAATCTCATGGGCGACTTTGGGCTGAAACAAGGATGGAATGATTTGGAAATATATGTGATGTGTGAGATTCCTTCCAATGTATTGCAAGGCGAAGAATTTGCTGAAATATTTGATGGTTTCTCCATTGGTTCCAATGACCTTACGCAGCTTACGCTCGGGCTCGACAGGGACTCGGAGTTGGTTAGTAATCTGTTTGATGAGAATAACCCCTCAGCAAAGCAAATGATCAGTATGGCCATTGAAAAAGCTAAAAAGAAAGGACGTAAAATAGGGTTGTGCGGTCAAGCCCCCAGCGATTTTCCTGATTTTGCAGGGTTTTTGGTTGACCAGGGAATCGATAGTATTTCCTTTAACCCTGATGCTGTGGCCAAAGGAATTAAAAACATCCTGAAAGCAGAAAATAAATAAGGCGCTGAAACAGCGATGTAAGTTTTGCAAATACTTGCTTAAGCCAACCGCTGCTAATCAATAGATAAGAGTAAAGTAAACAATTAAATACAGCTATAAAAAAATGAAAACCAAGATATTTAGTATTTCTCCTTACGAAAAACCATTTCTGGAACAGGGTAACCACGAGGGGCTTCAATTAACTTACGAAAAAGAAAGACTCAACGAAAATACCACTCAGCTGGCCGAAGGCTATGAAGCGGTATCTATATTTGCCAGCGACAAGGCACCTGCAGATGTGCTGGAAAAGCTCAGTGAACTCGGTGTGAAATATATCGCCACCCGTACAATGGGCCTCGATCACATTGATACAGAAAAGGCGAAAGAACTTGGGATGAAAGTTGCGCATGTTCCTCATTATTCTCCCCACAGCGTGGCAGAGCATAGTATAGCACTCATGATGGCACTCAACCGCAATCTGATTCCTGCTCATTACAAAGCTATGGACTACAACTTTTTGTTGGATGGGCTTATGGGTTTCGATATGAATAACAAAACAGTGGGAATGATTGGAGCAGGTGAAATTGGCAGTGTAAGTGCCAAAATCCTTCACGGGTTTGGGTGCAATCTGCTTGTTTTTGATATTAAAAAAAATGAAGAGCTTATTGAAAAATATGATGCCAGATATGTGGATATAGAAGAACTATGCAGCAATTCAGACATTATCACCATTCACGCTCCGCTTACGGATGATACAGAGCACCTGATCAACAAAGAAAAAATAGATATGATGAAAGATGGTGTAATGATTATCAATACTGCCCGGGGAGCTATCTGCAAAACAGAAGACCTTATAGAAGGGCTCAAAAATGAAAAAATCGGCTCACTGGGGATGGATGTTTACGAGCACGAAAAAGGGCTTTTCTTTGAGGATCACTCCTGCGAAATCATGAAAGATGACTTTTTTGTCCGCCTGTTAGGGTTTAAAAATGTGCTGATCACAGCACATCAGGCTTTTCTTACCCGTGAAGCATTGAAAGAAAATATGGAAACTACTCTGGGCAATCTCCGTAACTGGGCAATAGGCGAAAAAGCTGACCATGAGGTAGGATAGTTTGATTTGGAAATCATAAAATGTAACCCAAATCATAAAATTGAACATTATCGCATGAAAAATCTGAGAAAAATAAATCAAATACTGCTGTTTATAATATTTGCTTTTGCCCTGCTTTATTTTGGGTCCACATTCTTAATCCCTTTTGTTTTTGGTATTTTTTTCGCTACCCTCATGTCGCCTTTTGCCAACATGACAGAAAAAGTATGGAATAATCGCATATTTTCTTCCACGATAGGTACGCTGGTTGTATTAATTGTTGTAGGAGGCGTGATGTACATTTTTGTGTATCAAATGAGCCTTTTTGTATCCGACATCTCTTCTATCAGAAATGAAATCCTGGGCCTGGTCCACAACCTGCAGGACAGAATCATGGCGGCTACCAATTTATCTCTTGAAGAACAAAAGAATATCTGGCAAAACAGATCGGAAAACTTATTGAATTCCCTGGAATCGGGCCTTACAAGCTTTTTGGGAAATATACTGAATACTGCTGCTGGTTTTTTCCTGGTATTGATATATGTATTCCTGCTTTTGTATTACAGAAATAAATTTTCCGACACCATATTGATGTATATAAAGAAGAGTGACGTGGAAGAAGCCAAAGAGGTGTTGCAAAGAATCAGCAAAGTAGTATACCAGTATTTATGGGGCAGAGCCAAAGTAATGAGCATATTGGCTGTCATGTATTACATTACCTTTCTCATCTTTGATATTCCTTACGCATTGTTACTGACCATTTTCGGTGCGCTGGTTACCATCATACCCTATCTTGGACCCTTTATCAGCGGATTGATTCCCATCATCTTTTCTTTTATTTATCTGGAAAATGTGCAGATGGCCATATTGTTTACCATCATTATTGTTATTGAGCAAATCATTGAGAGTTATGTGCTGGAGCCGTTAATTATTGGAAAGGAAGTAAGGATAAATCCATTGTTTGTAATCATAGCCATTGTAATAGGAGGTGCGATTTGGGGCTTAGCCGGGATGATTCTCTTTGTTCCTGTATTTGCCATGGTCAAAATTATTTCCAATCATACTGCCGGATTAAAACCCATAGGATATTTATTTGGAAATACGAAGAAAGCCAAAAGGTAAGTGAAGTAATAATCGCCATAAATCTTTAGATTAAACGCAATTCTTGACTTAATGGGATTCATCCCCCGTAAATGATTTTTTCTATGACAGATTCATCATCCAAAACAAATATCAACCAAGCTTATCTGACTTCCTTTGAGGAGATGTCAGAAAAGTTATCCACTGATTATAACAAAGGACTTTCAGATGAGGAAGCAAAAAGCAGGCTGAAAAAATACGGAAAGAACAAACTTAAAGAACATAAAGGGCGAAGCATTTGGCAAATTTTGCTCTCCCAGGTTTTGAATCCGGTTATATATCTGCTTACCGCCGCTGCCATACTGGCCTTTGTTTTCGGCGATATCCCTGAAGGTATCGCCATTGTCATTGTCCTTTTGATCAATACATTAATAGGGTTTTGGATGGAATACAAGGCCGAAAAATCCATGGATGCCTTGAAAAAAATGGATAAAATCCAAAGCCGGATATTGCGTGATGGGGAAGAGAAAGATATTGATGCTGAGGAAATCGTACCGGGGGACATCCTGCTTGTAGATTCGGGAGACCTGATAGCTGCCGATGCAAGGATTTTCCATACTACAGAACTGGCTGTGGATGAATCACCCCTTACCGGTGAATCGGTTCCGGTGAATAAAACTACCGATGCATTGGAAGAAGAGAAAAGTCTGGGCGACCGCACCAATATTTTGTATAAAGGAACCGCCGTTACCAATGGTTTTGGAAAAGCTATTGTATATGCTACCGGCATGGATACTGAACTGGGTAATATCTCAGATTTAGTGGGGGGAGAAGAAAAAGACGAGATTCCACTGCAAAAAAAGCTGAATAAACTTACCCAGAATCTTATTTGGGTTACCCTGGGACTGGCGGCTGCCTTTGCCGTGTTTGGTTTGCTGGCCGGCAAGGAATTGTATCAGCTTATCCAAACAGCCATCGCCTGGACCATTGCCGCTATTCCCGAAGGTCTTCCCATTGTGGCCAGTATCGCGCTGGCCAGAGGCATGATAAAGCTGGCCAGGAAAAATGTCATTATTAAGAAGCTGGAAGCGGTTGAAACCCTGGGCGAAACAACCGTAATTTTTACCGATAAAACCGGAACCCTCACCCGCAATAAACTCAGGGTAAAATCCCTGGTGTTTTCCAATGATCAAAGGATAGATATTGATGTAAACAAAAAAGATACATCTGATAAGGATGATGACAAAACGGATGAAAAAAATGATCATTTCCGGCATTTTTTGAAAATTTCTGTACTGGCCAATGATGCCAGCCTCGGCGAAGATGATAGCGAAAATAAGGAAAACAAGGATGAAAAAGATACGCAGGAAGAAAAAAAAGATGATGGCGATCCCCTGGAAATAGCCCTTCTGCAATACGTTAAAAATCAACATCCCAATTTGTTTACAGAATTCCGGGAACTGGAAAGAAAACGTCATGATCCTTTTGATTCTGACGATATGGTTATGGGTGCGGTATATGCAGAAAAAGAAGGCTACTATATAGCCGGCAAAGGTGCTGCACATGCCATCACCCAAAGATCTGCCAAAATTCTTATTGATGGAAAAGAAGAAGAATTTTCCGACGATGTTAAGGATTCGTGGATGAAGAAAAATGATGAACTGGCTGAAGAAGGACTGCGGGTTTTGGCATTTGCCTTTAAAAAAACCAATGATCTTCCTGCAGACAATGAGGAGGAGGAGTTTCTGGAGGATTTGGTGTTTGTAGGTTTGGTGGGATTTCTTGATCCACCGAGAAAAGAAGTTGTGGATGCCATCTCCCTGTGCAAAGAAGCAGGGATAAAGGTTGTGATGGTAACCGGTGACCACCCCGGCACTGCCACCAATGTTGGAGAACAAATAGATTTGTTTGATGAAGCTGACAAGAACAAAAACCTGACGCTTTCAGGGAAAGATCTTCAGGAAGCTCTGGATAATGATGACAATGAGAAACTTATCAATACTCCGGTTTTCTCCAGGGTGAGCCCCAAGCAGAAATTAAGCCTGATAGAACATTTTCAGCAAAAAGGAGAAATTACTGCCATGACGGGAGATGGAGTAAATGATGCTCCTGCCCTTAAAAAAGCCAATATAGGCATTGCCATGGGCAAAAGAGGAACGCAAATAGCCCAGGAAGTTTCAGATATGGTGCTGAAAGATGATGCTTTTGGTTCAATAGTTAATGCCATTGAACATGGACGTATAATTTTTGGCAACATCCGGAAATTCATTATTTATCAATTGTCTTACCATTTGAGTGAAATATTGATCATTGGTCTCATAAGTTTTACTCTTTTTACACTACCGCTGCTGCCGCTTCAGTTATTATTTCTCAATTTGCTATCAGATGTCTTTCCGGCTTTGGCCCTGGGCGTGGGCGAGGGAGACCCGGGTGTGATGCAGAAGCGACCCAAAAAACCTGAGGAACCCATTTTGAATAAAAGAAACTGGATGCAAATAGGATTGTATGCCGTGGTTTTAATGCTCAGCATCTCCGGAGGATATTATTATGCACACTATGTGTGGGAAGAATCAGTGGAAGTGAAAAATAATATTGCCTTTTTCAGTCTTGCCATTGCCCAGTTAGTACATGTCTTTAATATGCGCGAAGCTAAGGAGCACTTATTTAGCAATCAGGTTACCCGCAATAAATATATATGGATGGCGCTTGCAATCTGCTTTGCAGCCTTGTTTGCAGCCTACTTTGTTCCGGAGATTGCAAATGTTCTATCTTTTGAGCGATTGGATGGGAAGATTTGGGGGCTTATTGTTATTTGTGCCCTTTTGCCGGTTTTGGTTATTCAAACCATTAAGTTTCTGTTTAAAAAATACTTTTGATTTGCCGCATCGCATATTGAAGGGATATATTCCGGCAAAATGAAAATCTGCCCTCAATCATCATCTGCTTTACAAGCGATGTAATATGTTTTGTGCTGAAACAAGTTTGATATTATTTATCATTGGTATTATGATGTGGAGAAACTTCCGGAATCATTCCATCAAACTCTGTGTGACTCTTTGATTCCTTCTTTTGCTCCATAGTGGCGACCTTTCTTTATTTATGATGCTCTGGCAATCTTTGAAATTATTTGTGGTTGTTCTGTTCTGATGTTTTTAACCCATTCTTGTGGAGATATTTCTACATCCGGGCATGCCTTCCTGTAAAGATAAGGCGTCAGAAAAAATGAGTGTATACATGCAACTGGTGATTTTTTCCTGCTAAAGCCCTGTGAAAGGCTTAAGAACAAAACAACCGGCTTTTAATGCCTGGCTTTCGGGCTTCTGCAGGAGTGGCACACCAAATCAACGGTACAATAATTGGGTATTTTAGATACAAGACAAATTTTATTTATTGGTAACCATTAAAATTTATTCGCTAGTTATGAGAAAGATGAGGAAAATTAAATCGTTGTCATTCATCCTGTTTTTTGTTCTTTTCTGGACTGGTTGCGGTCCCTCTGCTGATTCGGAAGAATTTCAGCAGGAGCTCGCTGATATCAATGCAAAAATGAAAGAAACCCTTCAGCAAATAGAACAATTACAAAACGAGGAGGACGTATCCGTGTTTAGTGACAAAGCAAGAGTTGTTCTGGGTTCTCTTAATAATCAGATTGAGCAGTACCACCTTCTCATGGATAAGACCAATGAGAAAATTGATAAAGAAGCCCGTGATCGTATCATCAGCTTTAAACAGAAAAAAGTGGAAATTGACTTTAAGTTGTCTTTGCTTAATAATGGAGCTAATTACATCCCCGAACGAGACACTTTATCTCATGCAGATACTGTTTTAACCTCCCGCACTGCCAGTGGTTCTGCTGTAACCCATAAAATTGAGCCGCTTGAAGTGGATGAAACAGAAGTTCCAATGAGCCGGGATACCACATTGGCTCTTGCTAAGTTTAATGAATGGGAATATGCCGGAGTTAATCTCCGGAATGAGTTAATGGATGATTTACAGGAAATACATGAATTAATAGAAGCTTTCAGGGAAAGAAATTTATAAAACTACTGCAATATCTCAATTATTGATATTTACTAATATTAAAAAAACTGTACTATGGACAAATTCGAAATAAAAGGAAACTGGGAAGAGATTAGAACCAGACTACAGCAAAAATATCCTGGTTTAACTAAAGATGATCTTACCTATACAGTAGGTCAGGGAGAGGAATTATTACGCAAATTAGGGAAAAAAACAGGTCAGTCAAGAGAAGCTTTGATCAGGGATCTCAATTCAATGTAGCAGATTAATCAAAGGGAACCGGTAAGATCTTTTTAGTACATGCCGGCATTTTTTCCTTTTTTATAATAGCTGAGTCTGCTGCCGAACAACCGTTTTCGTTGACACGCTTCGCCGGGAATCAACCGGAGATTGCTGACTTTTTAAGTCGAGACAACCATCATCTCGAGGCAACCAACATCATTGTTAACGGAGCCATATTCAGTAAAGGAATGTTTGTTCTGCCGGGCATGGAATCTGACCTGAGAAGCCCGTTTTGGAGAGGTTAGTTACCTGATAAAGCGCAGTGTCGCACGGGTTTATTTTTATTCATTAAAAAAAGGAGAAATCATATTATGTTGAAATCCATCAATCCATTTACCAATGAAATTCTTGCTGAAATAGCCTTAACCAATGTTGCAGATCTTGATAAAAATCTGGATCGGGCGCAGAATGGTTTTGTAAGCTGGCGGCAAACGAGTTTCGACAAACGCAGCCAATTGCTTATGACACTGGCATCAACATTGAAAAAGAATAAAGATACGTATGCCGGGTTGATTAGTCGTGAGATGGGCAAAGTTGTAAAAGAATCGAGAAAAGAGGTGGAGAAATCGGCCATGGTGCTCGAGTATTTTGCCGAACATGGACCCGGTTATCTGGAAGAAGAAAGGACGAAAGCACAGGAAGGGCAGGGGGTAATAATGTATGAGCCTATGGGAGTTGTGTTGGCCATCATGCCCTGGAATTATCCTTTCTGGCAATTCTTTCGGTTTGCAGCCACTACACTAATGGCCGGCAACAGCATTTTATTGAAGCATTCGTCTAATGTACCTCTTTGTGCGCAAAAAATTCAGGAGATTTTTGATGCTGCAAACTTTCCTCCCGGGGTACTTGAAACCTTGTTTACTTCTTCTTCTCATATGAATAATATCATCAAGGATCGTCGTGTTCAGGCAGTAAGTCTCACAGGAGGTGTTGCTGCCGGAGCTGACGTTGCAGCCCATGCCGGAAGCCATATAAAAAAAACAGTGCTGGAACTGGGCGGCAGCGATCCTTTTATGGTGCTCGATGATGCTGATGTGAAAAAAGCAGCCCAGTCGGGTGTGAAAGGAAGAATGAAGAATTTTGGACAAAGTTGTGATGCTGCAAAACGTTTTATTCTTCATAAAGATATTGCTGATGAATTTATGGAGGAATTTAAGAAAGAAATGTCTTCTTTAATATTTGGTGATCCCTTGAATGAAGATTCTGATTATGGTTCATTAGCCAGTAAAGAGCAAAAGGAATTGCTTGACCAACAAGTAGCTCAAACCCTGGGCAAGGATGCAGAAATATTCTGGAAAGAAATGAAAGCTCCGGAGGAGGGTGCATTTTTTAACCCGATGATTATTACCAATATTCAATCTGATACTCCTGCTTATAAAGATGAACTTTTTGGACCTGTAGCCCCCATGTTCGTGGTGAAAGATGATAAAGAGGCTCTTATGCTGGCCAATGATACCCCATACGGACTTGGGGCATCCATCTGGTCACAGGATTTTGACAGGGCACGCTCGATGGCAGATAAGGTAGAAGCAGGAATTGTAAATATTAATCATGAAGTACATTCCATGCCTGAACTGCCTTTTGGAGGAGTCAAGAAATCTGGTATAGGAAGAGAAATGGCCGGAGAAGGAATCAGGGAATTTACCAACAAAAAAGCGCTCTGGTATCCAACAAAAGAATAAATATGGTTTTAAACTATGCTAACAGTCGCAGATCCTGATAACAGGTTATTAAAAGTAATGCTGGTTATTTCAAAATTATAACAGAATTAAGATTTTTTTAATTCGATAATTAACCCTACAAAACCCACAACGATGAACAGCAAGGAAAGAATGATTGAACAACACCTTATGGGTCGGGATATAAATGATATCAGCGTATTGGAAGCCATGGAAAAGGTGCAAAGGGAGATTTTTGTTCCAGAGGGTCTTAAGTACAGGGCTTACGAAGATTCTCCTCTTCCCATTGGTGAAGGACAAACCATAAGCCAACCTTATATTGTAGCTTACATGGCGCAAATACTTAAACCTCAGTCCCATGAGAAGATTCTGGAGGTAGGTAGCGGGTGTGGATATAATGCTGCTGTGCTGGCACAGCTTTCTGCACATGTGTATAGTGTAGAGGTAATAGAATGGCTTGCAGATCTGGCTAAGATGAATCTGAAGCAAGCAGGCGTGAAAAATGTAACGGTAAAACATGACGATGGATATCACGGATGGCCTGAACATGCTCCTTTTGACAAAATTATGCTTACCGCTGCTACGCCCTCGATTCCCGATCAGTTAAAAGTACAACTTAAGACAGGAGGCAAAATACTGGCCCCTGTCAGCAATTCATATCAAAAACTCATATTGTTGGAAAAGACAGGAGAGAATGAATTTAAGGAACATGACTTGATATATGTTCGTTTTGTGCCCATGACCGGGGAGAGTCAGAAATAAAGTACCTAAACCTATGTGAAAATTTAAAAATACTTGCCCTGTCTTTATACAAATTAAGACAGGGCAAGCTGTTTTGTATAAAACATTAGCCACTTAAATACTTAAAATGGTACTTATCTGTTCCGGTAAAAAAGTGCGTAGTCGAAAGTGATGCTGTTAAATGCCCCATGGGTAGGTTTCCGGCGTTAGTTGATCTTCAGGTTTTGTTTTCACCGGATGTAGTGCCTGGCTTTCATCCAGGTAAATAAATGCATCATACCGCCTGGGAATCAAACTGGGAACATAATTACCATAATAGTCCAAATCAGGTTTGTAGACCACACCAATAGCTCTGTGATTTAACGGACTCATCATTTCAGCATGGTTTTCCAAATCTTTTGTGATAATTAACTTGTCTGTGGCAGACGATTGATGAAGAATATATTCCCAGCTATTCAGGCGCGCCTGAGGGACCTCCATTTTTTGCATGTTTCCTCCCCATTGGTTGCTGGCCATAACTGTACCTTTGTATGAGCCAAATCCTACAGAAACAACATGAGATTCACCCCACTTTTCCCGAGTGAGCTGGCCCACGTTAAGCAGTCCGTTTTCTTTCATGTCGGTAGCCCGTGCATCCCCAATGTGGGTGTTGTGTTCCCATACCACAGCTTTTGATTCAGGACCGTGAAAATCAAGCAGACGTTCCAGTGTTTCGGTCATATGTTCATCCCGTATGTTCCATGAACCCGGGCCGCCTCCTATCATCGCCCTGAAGTAACGTTCAGCATTTACCGCGGTGAGTGCATTTTGTTCAATATTAAAAGGACTTTCCGGATCGGTGTTATAGGTAGGGGCTTTGGCCCTGACTTTTTGTAACAAATCTACTACTTCATCCTCGCAGCTCTCAGGGGTAAAACGTGACGAGGTAGCATAATCAGTGCCTTCTCTGTTGTAGGGTTCAAAACATTGCAGGGCATTATTGGCAGCTACCAGGGCATCAGGATCATTCTTCTGAAGATAGTTTTTAATCACATCCAGTGACTCCCATAAGCTGTACACATCCAGTCCGTAAAAGCCTGTCTGCTGATGATAGGCTTTTCCTTTATTATTATCTTTCAACCACTCCATTAAAGCCGCAATTTCCCAGTTAGCCCACATCCAGGTGGGCCATCTGTGAAAGTTGGATAATACATCAATGGCTGTTTTGGCAGTGTTTACATGTTGTCGCACATATCGGTTAATCTGGTAGCAATCGGGCCAGTCACCTTCTACCCCAATCAGTGTAAAACCTTTTTCTTCTATCAGGCGACGGGTAATGCTGGCCCGCCAGAGATAGTATTCATGGGTGCCATGTGAAGCCTCGCCAAGCAGAACAATGCGGGCATCTCCAATCCTTTCCATCAGGGGATTCAGGCTTTTGTGTAAATCATATGAATGCTCATTGATGAAAGACTGAATTTCCCGGGTTGAGATTCTTTGGGTATTATCATCTGAATATGTCATAATGTAGTTTGTTTACAGAGGTTAAAAAAACAGCCAGTTGGATTTCATCAACCGGATTTCCAATTAGGGGGAGGAAAATAATCCAACCGGCCATAGTACATTATGTGAAAAACAGAAACTGTTATGTTTCAAAAACCATTCGCAGTGAAAAGCTCAGAAAATCTTATGGAATAGTGTAAGTAACTGTAAGATTATTATCAACTGTTATGGCACCTCCTTCTAAGGCATTGATTTCTGCCATTTCTCTTTCTCTGGGCGTTTCAACTGTTCCTTCTAATATGGCTTCTCCTCCAATAACAGTTACATCCACATCATCAAGATTTACATAGGGAGACCACCATAGCTGATTTTCAATATTGCTTTTTATCTCCAAATCTGATGTTGTTCTCACTGGAACTATATCGTATAAAGGAGGGAAGAACGTGTTCCAGTCATAGTGCCTGTAATATACATACTCTTCTCCACCCAATACATCCAGGTAATTTTTTACTTCAACAACTCCCTGGGTTCGTGATGCGGTAGTTTCGGCCATTGATTTCTCAAAATTTGAATTGACAACACCTGTTAAATAAACTATTCCATTAGTGGCACTCACGCTTATTTGCTCTTCATCCAATACCGAATTTTTCTCAATGGCATCAGTAATGTTTTCTTCCAACTCACTGTCTTCAGGAATGGTTACAGGGCGAACTTTTAAATTATTATTTACCCCAAACACACCCACAATATTTCGGGCAGTATTTTCAGCGGCATATTTTGCCTGCAGGTTTGTTACTGTTCCTGTTAATTTTACATAACCGTTGTTTACTGAAATATTCGGGTTAAAATGAAACACACGGGGATCATATAAAAATGCATTCTCTATAGCCTCTTTAATTTCGTCATCTGTTTTTTCTGCATATTTATCTTTGCGCAAATCCTCATTTCTGGCCCATTCTTTTACTTCCAGATTATCACTCTCCACAGAATTTACACCAGACACCCAGGCATCTGCAATGGCCAGGTTTTTTTCAGTAACACTTCCTACAGTTCCCGATAATGTAACCTTGCCTTCCTGCACATCAACATCAATCAGCACGTGGTCAACCCTTACATCAAATTTCAACGCCTGCCTGATGTCATTTGCTATTTCAAAATCAGGTCTGTCGGTTTTGAAATCTATTTCTACATTATTGTTTACTTTTTTTACTCCTAAAACACCCTTGGCTACGTGAGAAGCAATTCGTTTTTCCTGCCATGAATCTACCTCTCCATCGAGTGTAACGATGCTGTTATTTGCATCCACAGTAATTTGATAGGAGGAAGTAGCAGGATCGTTTAATAAAGCATCTTTTACGTTGCTTTCCAGCACATCATCCGCCAGATAAGTAGTTGTCACCTCTATTTTATCGATTACTCCTTTTACTCCTTTTACCATTTGGGCAACTTTTATGGCGTGATCCTTTGCCAGTAGGTTGTTTACTTTCCCGCTCAGGGTTACAATGCCTTCTGTTGTTACAACATCTATCATATGAGATGGAGTTGTGGCATTTATCATTAACTGATTGTCGACAGCATTGCTGATTTGCAGGTCTGTGAGTTCATTTTGGGCAAACAGGCTTGAGGAACCTGCCAAAAAGAACATTGAAAATGCAATCAAAACGAGTCCTTGAATAGTTTTTATGCGTCTTTTTGTTTTCATAACTGGTTTTTTTAAATTTAACAATATAAAAATTAGGTAGTTAGGATTGTAAAAAATTCATGCCATTTAAACGATAGATTATGAAACTCTTCCCTATGCCCTGCTAATTCAAGGAAAGGAAAATTTCCTTTTCTGCGGATGTGTTGAAATAATTTACATAGGGAAAATTTTTCCACAACCATTCCCGTAGGCTAATATCCGGGCATCTTACCTGCCGAATAAAGCTATGCACCAAACTTGGCCATTTTGCCTGCATGTGCCATGGCCAGGGTCATGATTTCCTTTGAGGAGATGATGCTCAACTCTCCTTTAAGAGCTGCTATTTCATCGAAGCTATCCAGGAAAGGACCACGCAGACCAGGCGCTTTGAACAACACCGGTACCGGGTGCCAGCTGTGTGCCGCAAGAGGAGCCGGTGTAGAATGATCGCCCGTAATAATCAGCACATCGGGTTGCTGCTCAATCAATGGGGGTAATGCTTCATCCATGGCTTCAATGGCTTTGATCTTCTCTTGTATATCTCCATTTTCGCCTGTTTTATCCGGGTCTTTAAAATGGGCAAATACAAAATCATGCTTTTCTATGGCATTCACTGTTTCACTGATAATATCATTGGGTGCTTTAGGCTCAGAAAACACTTCCATGCCCAGCAACCGGGCTATTCCCCGATACATAGGGTAGCCGGCAACCGCAACCGGGTTAAGCTTGTAGCGTTCGTGAAAAGAAGGCCAGTCGGGCAATTGAGCAAAGCCCCGGCTGAGTATCATATTGGCCGGAGATTCGTCTTTGAGTATTTCCTGGACCTGGTTAA
Source organism: Sphingobacteriia bacterium (assembly GCA_011390575.1). Lineage (GTDB taxonomy): Bacteria > Bacteroidota > Bacteroidia > Bacteroidales > UBA7960 > SKVR01. The sequence goes on along the minus strand of JAABSE010000076.1, from coordinate 1,258 downwards.
AGATATCCCGGGCAATTTTAGCTGTTTTGCTGCTGTCGTAGGGTGCACGAGCAGGATCCATGGGTTTTTTGCCGGTTTGTTGCGGATCTGTATCTCCAACCCTGTCGTCCAGGTCTTCTCCTCTGAGCACCAGCAGGGCCCGGTGTTCCGATTCCGTTTCCAAAAACACTTCCACATCGCCGGGCTGCAGGTTTTTCTTTATTTTCTCTATCAATTCATGATTTTTATCTGAGGAAATTCTGCCTGCTCTGCGATCTTCAACTTTTCCATCGCCATCCAGGGTGCAGAAATTGAGTCGTGCAGCTACGTCTTCCTTTCGGAGCTTAAATTCCAGCCCCAGGGCACTCAAAACACCCCTGCCAATCTGATACATCACCGGGTCATAACCAAACAAGCCAAGATGTCCGGGGCCACTGCCCGGGGTAATACCCGGAAAAACAGGATGGGCCAAACCCAGGGCTGCTTTTTGAGCAAGTTTGTCCATATTGGGTGTGCGGGCAATCTGTAAGGCGGTGCCTTTTCCTTCATTATCAGTATCGCCTAATCCATCGAGCACCAATAGTACTATTTTCTTTTTATTCACCTGTGCAAGCGAGCTTATAAGTTGTCCGTAATCATCTTTCATAACAGGGGTTTTTAAGAAATTAATTTTTTGAATTCTTTTTCGTCTATCCGGTTCACTTTCCTCTTTTTGGCTTCGTCGAGCTTGCTGCCCGGTCCTTCTCCAACCACCAGGTAGTCCGTATTATCGCTTACTGATGAGGTGGCGCGTCCACCCAGGGATTCTATTTTTTCTTTAGCCTCATCACGCGTAAAAGCATCCAGTTCACCCGTAATTACAAAGGTTTTGTCCTTCAGTTTATTGGATGTAGAAGTATCATCCTGTTGTATTTCGAATCCTGCCTTTTTAAGCTTACCGATCATAGACATATTATCTTCGCTATCGAAAAAATGAGCAACGCTTTCGGCTATTTCAGGACCTATCTCCGGTATTTCATTCAATTGTTCCTCAGTGGCATCGGAAAGCGCATCCAGGGTTTTGTACTGCCGGGCCAACAACCGGGCAACATGTTTTCCCACATGCCTTATGCCCAGCGCATAAATAAACTGATGCAGTGCTGGTTTTCGTGATTTCTGGATGGCATTATAAAGTTTTTCGGAAGATTTTTTGGCAAAGCCATCCAGCTTTTCAATGTCGGAAGGTTTGAGCTGATACAAACCCGGAATATCTTCGATGAGTTCTTTGTCTACCATCTGT